>DAIUFH010000055.1:0-14523 GCA_036844705.1 Tissierella sp. | reverse complement strand
CCTATTGACCAAATTACATATGGAATTATTAAATACGTTACTTTCTTCTTATAAAACTTAGCAGGACTAAACTCTGAAGGAGTTCTATAATTATAAAATAATACAAATCCTGAAATCATCATAAAAACTGGGGTTCCAAATCTGAAAAACTGATTTATAAACATTCCTAATTTCATGGCATTGCTGTTAAAATCAGAATACATAACGAATCCACCAGTAGCGTGAATAGCAAATATACCAAAAGCTGCAATAGCTCTCATGTAGTCTAATTCTAATATTTTTTGACGCTTCTTCATCTAAAAACTCCCTTCTAAGTTTTTATTATAGCATACTTTAGCAAGTCGTGGACATACTTTTGAGTTTATAAATGCGCTATTGATTTATATATAAGTTTACTATATAATAAAACTTGTTAATTTAATATTTAATTGGAAGCTGGGTGAAAATCCCACACTGTCACGCAACTGTAATAGCGGAGTACATGCAATTATGCCACTAGGTGACTGGGAAGGCTGCAATGTGTGAAGATGCTTAAGTCAGGATACAAATCTACCTTAAATTCTCATTTCTTACGATGGATAAGAAAGTGAAAAGCTATTATACAGCGCTTTTTATACACTTGTCTTTTGTAAGATAGGTGTATTTTTTGTGCTGGTAGATGCATAGATTTTAGAAAAAGAGGTACAACAATGGCCAAAGCGATAATGATTCAAGGAACGATGTCAAATGTGGGGAAAAGTATAATAACCGCTGGATTGTGCAGGATTTTTGCACAAGATGGTTTTAAAGTTGCTCCATTTAAATCTCAAAACATGTCATCAATTTCATATGTAACCGAGGACGGATTAGAGATGGGAATGGGGCAAGCAGTACAGGCTGAAGCAGCATATAAAAAACCTGAGGTCAGGATGAACCCTGTACTTTTAAAGCCTACAGGTAATAATACATCTCAGATATTACTTAATGGAGAAGTTGTTGAAAATATGTTTACAGTTGAATATTATAAATATAAACCAATGCTAATTTCGCATATAATGAAAGCATACAATAGTTTAGCTGGGGAAAATGACATTATGGTAATAGAGGGAGCAGGAAGTTCAGCTGAAATCAATTTAAATAAGGATGATTTCGCAAATATGGGAATGGCAAAGATGGCCAATGCTCCAGTTTTATTAGTTGGGGACATTGACCGAGGCGGTGTTTTTGCATCACTTTATGGTACATATATGCTTCAGGGCGAGGATGAAAAGAAATTTATCAAAGGTATAATTATCAACAAATTTCGTGGAGAGGTTAAGCTTCTAGAACCTGGGTCAAGGATGCTTGAAGAATTAATTAACGTTCCGACTATTGGAATAATTCCATACATGGTCCTTAACATAGATGAAGAGGATAGCATTTCGGAGAGAACTAACAAATTAAAGGATCCTGAAGACAAGCAGAAAGAATATGACAAATTAGCTGCAGCGTTGAGACAATCATTAGATATTGAAAGAATATATGGAATATTGAATAAAGGTATGTAAATTTGATTATTGAAAAAAATTATTATTATAATATTGTACTTAATTAAAATTGAATAATATATATTAGGTTCTAAAGATTAATAGGGAAATGGGTTAATAATCCCATGCAGCCCCCGCTACTGTAATTGATGACGAATTCAGCATTATGTCACTGGAGAAATCCGGGAAGGCGTTGAAAGTAGGATGAATCATGAGCCAGGAAACCTGCCTAGATATATAAGTATGCAACCTTCGGTGGGAAGGAAATCCAATTTTTGTTAATTTAGCATTTGAAAAAACTCCCTGACCTTAGGTCAGGGAGTTTTTGTAGGTGGTCAACGCAACTAGGGGGAGTAAAAGATGTTAGGCATAGTATATGCTATAATACTAGATTTTATTGTTGGAGATCCATATTATTTTCCGCATCCAATTAAACTTATGGGAAGATTAATATCTCTTGAGGAAAATCTAGCTAGAAAGTGGTGTAAAACAGGTAAGTCACTTAAAACTTCTGGATTAATTATTGTCATTGTGAATGTAGTTATAGGCTTTCTAATCCCATTTTTATTACTGAAATTTCTAGAAGATTATAAAATTGCTTATACAATTATCAATATTTATTTAATCTATACCTGTATTTCAGCAAGATGTCTTCATCATGAGGCTATTATGGTTTCTAAGGCATTGGGTAATGGGCTAGATGAAGGTAGAAAGAGATTGTCCTATATAGTAGGTAGAGATACGTCAAAGTTATCAGAAGATAAGATTATTATGGCTACAGTTGAAACAGTAGCTGAGAATACATCTGATGGCGTGATTGGTCCCTTGTTTTACATATTTCTATTTGGGGCTCCAGGTGGGGTTTTATATAAATTTGTTAACACTATGGATTCGATGCTGGGATATATGAATGATAGGTATAAGGATTTAGGATATTTTCCAGCTAAAATTGATGACTTATTCAATTTAATTCCTGCTAGAATTACAGGATTATTAATGAATATTTCATCTATTGGAAGATTTGATTTTAAAAATGGACTAAGGATAATGAAAAGAGATAAAAAAAATCATAAAAGTCCCAATAGTGGTTATCCTGAAAGCGCTGTTGCCGGACTTCTGGGTATTCAACTCGGCGGAGGGAACTATTATCATGGAGTGTATGTTGACAAGCCTTATATAGGAGATAAAACAAATCAAATTTGTAGAAAACATATAAAGAATACAATTGAGATAATGTACAGAACAGAAATTGTTTTTTTAATTATGTATTATTTAATTAAATGTTTAGGTAGATGAAAGGAGTATCAATGAAAAGATTATATGGAATAGGAACAGGACCTGGTGCAGCAGATTTACTTACAATTAGAGCTGTTAATGCTATAAAAAATGCATCTATAATATTTGCACCCAATAACAAGGGAACAAATATGGCGTTGGATACAGCAGCTGAATTTATTGGGGACAAAAGGATTGTACTTATTGATTTTCCAATGGGCAACGTGACCAAGGAGGATTATAAGAATGCAGCTGAAACAATATTTAATGAAATTCCATCAGATAAATGTGGTGCTTTCTTAACTATTGGAGATTCCATGATTTATAGCACCTTTATATATATCATGGATGAGTTGAAGGACAAGGACATAGACATTGAAATAGTTCCAGGAATACCTTCATTTGTGGCGGCAGCTTGTGCTAGCAAAACTCCATTAACAGTTAAAGGAGATTCATTTTTACTTTGCGATGAGTATGATGAAGGTTTAATGGATAAATTTAATTCTATTGCAATCTTGAAAACATTTAAAAATAAAGAGGAGCTACTGGATAAACTCGATGAACATGATTTTAAATATACATATGTGAAGAGAGCAAGTTTAGATAATCAAGAAATTCTAAGTGATAAAGAGGAAATTCTTAGAGATAAAGATTATATTTCATTAATTTTAGGAAGGAAGCAGGAGGTATAAAGTGAAATTAAATAAGCTTTTAATTCTTATTTTAATTTTAGCAACTTTAGTTAGTTTTTTAGTAGGTTGCAGTGCAGAAACAGTATCAGCACCTAAAGATGTGGAGATAGTACAAAATCAAGAGGAATCTGTAGAGTCAAGGGATGAATATGGCATTGTTATAAATGAAGATACTATAACATTTACAGATGGGACAGGAGAGGAAATTACTATAAATAAAAATCCAGAAAGGGCTGTAATTTTATTTGCGTCATTTTTAGATATTTGGACTAGAAATGGTGGTGAGCTAGTTGGAATGGTTGAGGATACATCAGGAAGAGCAATTTCTGGCACTGAAGGAGTTGAAACAGTGGGTAAAACCGGGGCTATTAGTTTAGAAAAGATAATCTCTTTAAAGCCGGATTTAGTTATTTTAAGTTCCAATACTACTTCCCAGATGGAATTGGTACCACAATTAAAGCAGAATAATATTCCTGTCATAGCTTTCGATTATAAATTCAAGGATGATTATTACAAAATAGTTAAGTTATTTTCAGCAATAAATGGAAGAGAAGATTTATATGAGAAAAATGCAGTAGCAATAGAAAAAGAAATACAGGAGATAATCGAGAAAACAAAAAATAGTAATCCACCAAAGGTATTTCTAATGTATGCTTCATCAAGAAATCTTTCTGCAAGAGGATCCAATACTACAATTGGAGAGATCATTAGGGATTTAAATGCTATAAATATAGTGGATGGACCAAATGATTTCCTAGAGGACCAAAATTTTAGTATGGAGAAACTTATTAAAGATAATCCGGATTTCATTTTGGTTCAAAATCATGGTAGTGACCAAGAGAAGGTAATGGAAAGAATCAAGGAAGAAGCAGAATCCAATCCAGCTTGGAGCTCCTTATCAGCTGTGAAAAATGGTAGATATATCTTTTTACCTAAGGATTTATTCACTTACAAAGCCAATCACAGATATGCAGAGGCTTATGAATATTTAGCAAAAATATTATATCCAGAAGTATTTAATAAGTAATCAGATGAAAAATGTAAAGAAAAAGTCAATTATTCTAGTGTTTTTTATCTTGACAGTTGTTACATTTTTCATAAGCGTTGGTAATGGTGCTGTAAAATTAAGCCCTAGGGAAATTATAGAAACTTATTTTTATAACAAGGGTAGTACTGACTACCAGATAATTTGGAATGTAAGGCTACCTCGTACAATTGCGGCTGCATTAGTAGGAATAAATCTTTCTTTGTCGGGAGCTATTTTGCAGGGTATAATGAAAAATCCTCTAGCTAGTCCTGGAACCATAGGGGTTTCAGCAGGAGCAGGATTGGCAGGACTCATTATACTAATTCTATTCCCGGGTTATTTCTATCTTGTTCCTTTTGCATCATTTGTTGGAGCATTAGGAGCTACCATGCTAATCTACTTACTAGCTTGGGATGGAGGAGTTATGCCTACTAGGATGATTCTAGCAGGAACAGCAGTATCATCTTTATTTGGTGCAGGGAATAATGCTTTAATGACATTTTATCCTGATAGAGTATCGGGGGTTTTAAGCTTTATGGTTGGAGGCTTGTCCTCAATTACATGGAATGATGTAAGTTTGATTCTACCATATACTATTATTTGCAGCGTAATTATCATGTTTTTGCCGACTAAGCTAAATATACTTTTGCTTGGAGACGAAGTTGCCAATGGATTGGGGCTCAATGTGGAAAGAACACGATTTATGTTTATAGTCCTATCTTCTCTATTAGCTGGAAGTGCAGTAAGTGTAGTGGGATTGCTAGGCTTTGTTGGACTAATGGTGCCTCATATTACAAGATTGATTATAGGATCTGATTATCACTATTTGCTTCCTGGGACTATCTTTTTAGGGGCAACAATGGTAATGCTGTGCGATACAATTTCAAGAGTACTATTTCAGCCGATGGAAATCCCAGTGGGTATTGTTATGTCAGCCCTTGGTGCACCATTTTTCCTATATCTCCTTAAGAGAGGGGTAGGTTATCATAAGCATAAAAGCAAATAATGTTACAATTAAATATGGAGATAAAATTGCAGTTAGCAAAGCCTACTTAGAGGTAAATAAGGGTGAAATAGTTACTATTATTGGTCCAAATGGATCAGGAAAATCAACTCTTATAAAAGCCATTTCCAGATCTATAAAAATTGATGAGGGGGAAATAATCCTAGAAGGAACAAACATAAATAATATATCTACAAAGAGCATTGCCAAAAGATTGGCTGTATTACCACAGGTTAAAACAATATCTAATGATATAACAGTTGAATCCTTAGTATCTTATGGAAGATTTCCGCATCTTGGATTTAGAAAGAGATTAGGGAAAGTAGATAATGAGATTGTTCAGTGGGCAATGGATAGAACGGGAGTACTCTCCTTTAGAGATAGAAATGTAATGACCCTATCAGGAGGAGAAAGACAAAGAGCATGGATTGCGATGGCATTAGCACAAAAGCCAAGTATACTTATATTAGATGAGCCAACTACATATTTAGATATTTCATATCAGATGGAGGTTTTGGAGTTAGTTAAGGAGTTAAATGAGACACTTGGAATAACTGTTGTCATGGTTCTACACGATTTAAATCAAGCTGCACGATACTCAGATAAAATCTATGTACTTATGAAGGGACAAGTTTGTAGACATGGTCATCCAAAGAATATATTGGATTCGGAATTATTGAAGAATGTTTTTAGAATTGAGGCAGATGTATATGAGGACAAAGTAAATCATTGCCCATACTTCATCCCAAATAAAATTGTATAAATTATTTATTTGTCATCCCGAGCGAAGCCTGGGGAACTCATCTTTTAAACCCGAGATCCTTCGTAAGCAGTTATCATACTGCTAAACTCAGGATGACAACATCGTCATTCTGAGTGTTAGCGAAGAATCTCGGGTTTAAGAATTTATTAAGAAGGTGAAAAAATGGAACATGGAGCAGATATATTGACGTATCAACATAAATTTTACGGAGAGCTGATAGATTTCAGCAGCAATATCAATCCATTAGGACCTCCTCAGGGACTAGATAAGGCTCTAATTGATAGTTTTAAAACATTGATAGCATATCCGGATATTAAGTATAGAAAATTGAAGAGTTCTGTATCAAATTATTTAGAATGTGAAAAAGAAAATGTTCTTGTTGGAAATGGTGCTGTTGAAATAATAAACAATTTTATAATTTCAGCAAAAAGGATAGTCGTTTTACTACCTTCCTTCTCCGAATATAAAAAAAGAGCGATAGTTATGGAAAAACAGGTTAAAGAAATGACTTATGAGGATGATTTCAGTATTGATATAGACAAACTGGGTGAAGCTCTTAATCCGGGAGATTTATTAATACTAGGTAATCCCAACAATCCAAATGGATTAAGGGTACCTAAGGATGAATTGTTGAGTATTTATTTATTAATAAGGGAAAAGAAAGCATTTTTACTATTGGATGAGGCTTTTTTTGAGTTTTGTCCTGATGACTATGACAGCATAGAATTATTTAAAAGATATGGTTACGAAGATGTAGGTATAATTAGGGCGGCTACTAAATTCTTTGCATTGCCAGGAATTAGGCTTGGCTATGGGTGTACATCTAAACAGAAAGTAATGGAAATTGAGAAAATAGAGTTGCCATGGAGTGTTAATTCCTTAGCGGATGCAGCAGGAAAATTTATATTTAACGATATTGATTATATTAATGAAAGTAAGGCTTATATAGAAAAAGAACGAAATTTTCTACTTAATGAATTATCTAAGATAAAGGGAATCGAGCCATATAAAACGCATACTAACTTTATCTTAATAAAACTATTGGATTGGGATGAAGAATATGTTTTCAACTTCTTTTTAACAAAAGGGATATTAATTAGGAAATGTTCAAGTTTTAAAGAACTAAAGGAAAATCATATAAGGGTTGCAGTTAAGGACAGAGAAAACAATTTAAAGTTATTGGAAATATTTAAAAAGTTAAGTTAACGGGTTACTATTCACAGTTAATCACAGCAGATAGAGAAAAATGATAAAAATCCTAAGGGAACATTTGCAGGAGTGACTATAATTCTTAGTGAATGGAAGATAAAAATCCGTTAAGCAGCTTTCATGTCCCTAAAGATAGACCACTAAGGGAATTGAAAGATGTAGGATTTTTGTCTGGAATGAGCTATAGAATTATTCATCTCCGAAACCGTGAGTGTGTATTTTTTATCATTTTTCGATTTTAAACAATTTAAAGTTACTGTGAATAGTAACGTTAACGGAGATTAGAAACAAATTTTGAATGGAGGGAAATTATGAATAAAGGAATAATCGTTGCAAGTTTTGGGACAACTTATAAAGAAACACGAGAGCTATGCATAGAATCAATTGAAAATAGAATAAAAGATGAATTTCCTGATTTTTTGGTGAAAAGAGCCTTTACATCTAGAATGGTAATAGAGAAATTAAAGAAAAGGGACAATTATCATGTAGATACACCTACTGAAGCCTTGACAAGGATGAAAGAGGAAGGAGTAAAGGATATTTATATACTTCCATTGCTTATAATAGAAGGCTTCGAATACGAAAAAATATTAAGGGAAGCAAGAGATTTTATGAAAGAAAATCTGGATTGTAATATATTCATAGGCAAACCACTATTATCATCAGAACGGGATTATGAAAGAGTAGTAGAGGGGTTAAATTTACTTAATAAAGATCAAGCGATAGTATTTATGGGGCATGGTACTGAACATAAAGCAGTAGCTTCTTATGATAGATTAGAAAAAGTTATAAATGAAAAAGGATATAATGATGTGTTTTTGGCTACAGTTGAGGGTAAAAAAACAATTGAAGACATAGTAGAAAAAATAAAGGGAAAAAATATAAAAAGGGTATTGCTAAAACCATTTATGCTTGTTGCAGGAGATCACGCAACAAAGGATATGGCATCCGATAGTGATGATTCTTGGAAGAGAATTCTTGAAAAAAATGGCATTGAGGTAACAACTGAAATCAAAGGATTAGGTCAGCTTGAAGCCATTCAAAATATTTTTATTGAGCATTTAAGGAACTCTCTAGAATGATATAATTTTAAATAAGAAATAAGGAGATAAATAAATGTATATTAAAAACCCGAAAGATATAGAAAATAGAAGTATGGATATTATAAATGAGGTAATGAGCGATACTTCTTTTAGTAAAGAGGAAATGCTTATTGCTAAAAGAATGATACACACTACTGGGGATTTTGAATATAGAAAGATAATAGCTTTTCAAAATGATTTTGTAACAGAAGCTAAAAAGGCGATTATAAATGGTTCGAAAATATTTACCGATACAAAAATGGCATATACAGGTATAAACAAACCAGCATTGACTAAAGCCAATTGTAAATTGGAATGCTTTATCGATGATGAAAGAGTATTTGAAATGTCGAATAAATTGCAGACTACAAGATCTGCTTGTGCAGTAGATTTAGCAGTAGAAGAAGGAATAGATATATTCGTTATTGGAAATGCACCTACAGCACTATATCGTGTTCTTGAGTTGGTAAAGGAAGAAAAATTAAATCCTAAATTTATAGTTGGAGTTCCTGTAGGATTTGTTGGGGCGGCTGAATCTAAGGAATGCTTGAGACAATTTGATATTCCTTCGATATCAACAATAGGTAATAAAGGTGGCAGCAACGTTGCAGCAGCCATAATCAATGCTCTTCTGTACATGGTAGTGGGAAGATGAGCTTAGATTTATTTGTTATAAAGGATGGTAAGAGCTTAAGATGTGGATATACAACTGGAAGCTGTGCAACTGCTGCAGCTAAGGCTGCTGCTTTTATGTTGGAGTCAGGAGAGAAGATTAACTATGTAGAAATAGATACTCCTGCCAATGTAATTCTAAAGGTTGAAGTTTATAATGCGATAATAACCAGAGAATATGCATCATGCTCCATTGTAAAAGATGCAGGAGATGATCCGGATAATACCGATGGTATTGAAATCTTCGCAAGAGTTAGCAAAAGAAATGATGAGAAAATAGTTATTGATGGTGGGGAGGGCATAGGGCGAATCACTCGAAAAGGTCTGTTCGGGGAGGTAGGTGAAGCTGCCATAAATCCTGTACCTAGGCAAATGATTGAAAGAGAAGTAAGACAAATTAATAAGTGTGGCTATGATATTTTAATCTACGCACCACAGGGAGAGATTATTGGAAAGAAAACCTTTAATTCCTATATAGGTATTGAAGGGGGGATATCAATAATTGGCACTAAGGGGATAGTATATCCCATGAGTGAAGAAGCATTGTTGAAAACAATATATATGGAAGTAGATATGCTTGAACAAAAATATGGGAATGATCATATAGTTCTTGTTCCAGGAAACTATGGAGAGAAGATATCACAAAGCCTCGGAATAAAGGAACCAATTGTAAAGGTATCTAATTTTCTAGGAGATAGTCTACTTTATGTCTATAATAAAGGTTATAAATCAATTACTCTGATTGGTCACATAGGAAAGTTTGCAAAGCTTTCAATTGGAGTGTTCAATACTCATAGTAAAGTATGCGACTGTAGAATGGAAGCATTTATCTATTATCTATCCTTAATGGGAGCACCAATGAATTTGCTTGAAAAAGTCAATAATGCCATTACAGCAGAAGAAGGATTAAATATCTGTATTGAGGAGGGTTATGGACAGGTTCTTAAACAAATGGAAAAAGGTGCAGAGGACAGAATTCGAAGGTATTTAAAGGATGATGGTTATTCTATAAAGGTAATCATTTATTCCATGGAAAGAGGTGTTGAAATATGCTAACAGTGGCAGGCGTCGGTCCAGGGAATCCTAAATATATGACTGTTGATGTTGCAGAAAAAATTAAAAATGCTGAAAAGATATTAGCTTTTGGCAGAGTAGGGGTATCTATAAAACCAATAAGAGATGATTATACCCAAGTAAATCGAGTAGATGAAATCATTGATTTTTTAAACGATGAAAAGAATGTACTCCTTTTAGCATCAGGAGATCCTAATTTTTATGGTATAGTAGAATACTTAAAGAGAAAAGAAATAAGTATCAAGGAAGTATTACCTGGGATATCATCATTTCAATATATGATGGCTAAGCTAAAAAAACCATGGCAAGAAGCAAAATTCATTTCTCTTCATGGAAGAAGTACAGAATTAAGCTTGGTAAAAAATTATAAATTAGTTGTAGTATTGATAGATAAATGCAACAACCCCTCTTATATTTCCAATGAATTATATAATTTAGGAATAAGAGGGACTTTATATATAGGGTATAATCTATCTTATGAGGATGAAAAGATAATAAAGGTAAAAATAGGACAAGATGTAGAGGCTTATTCATCACTGGGAGTGGTAATTGTTGAAAATGAAATGGATTAAGGATAAAGAATTTATAAGAGGAAATATCCCAATGACCAAATTCAACATTAGAGTTCTAACTATTGGGTATTTATCTATTCAACAAGGAGATAGACTTTTAGATATTGGCGCCGGTACAGGGTCTATATCCATCGAAGCAGCCTTGCAAGGGGCAAATGTATGGGCGATTGAAAGGGAAACTGAAGGCATATCCTTAATAAATGCCAATAATCAAAAATTTAATACAAATATAAATATTATAAAAGGGTTTGCTCCTGATGACCTGCCGGACATTAAATTCAATAAATGCTTTATTGGTGGCAGTGGAGGTAAATTAGAGAACATTTTTATATATTTATCAAAGTATCTGGAAGAGGATGGGTTATTGTGCGGAAATTTTATTACCATAAATAATCTAACTCAATTTATATATCTATTAAAAAAATATAACTACAAGGATATAGAGACTCAACTTATCCAAAGTGCGTATATGGATAAGGGTGGCTTGATGAAAGGTCAAAATCCAATTTATATAGTAAAAGGTGTGAAAGAAAATGATTAGTTTTGTAGGCGCAGGTCCGGGAAATGTGGACTTGATAACAATAAAAGGAAGAAGATTATTAGAAGAAGCAGATGTGGTAATATACGCTGGCAGCTTGGTGTCAAAAGAGCATTTAAATTTTTGTAAAGCAAATTGTGAATTCTATAATAGTGCTTATATGACATTAGAAGAGGTAATAGAGGTAATAGATAAATCATATAAAAAGGAGTTAAAGGTAGTTAGACTCCATACAGGAGACCCAACGATATATGGAGCAATACGAGAACAAATGGATATTTTGGATTCTAGGGAGATTCCATATGAGGTAGTTCCTGGAGTTAGTTCATTTACGGCAGCTTGTGCCTCCATAAAGAAGGAATTTACTTTGCCTAATGTAAGTCAAACCGTTATTTTAACCAGAATGGAGGGAAGGACACCTGTTCCTGAGGGTGAAGCCTTAGAGGATTTAGCAAAACATAAAGCTTCTATGGCAATATTCTTATCTGTTCAAGATATAGATAAAGTAGTTGATAAATTGGCAATTGGATATGAAAGCTTAGATACTCCGGTAGCAGTTGTTTACAAAGCATCTTGGGAAGACGAAGAAATCGTATTGGGTACTCTAAAAGATATTGCTGAAAAAATTAAAGGTAAGGGAATTAATAAGATGGCTCAGATACTGGTAGGTAATTTCATTGAAGGGAATTATGAAAGATCAAAGCTTTATGATCCAGAGTTTAGTCATAGATATAGAGAGGGAAGACAATGAAATTAGCTTGTCTTTCTTTTACTGATAAGGGTCATGAATTAGGGGAGAAATTAGCAAATATTTACAGTACAAAGTATCTGATAGAACATTTTTCTAATTCAGAAGTAGAAGGTGGAATCAAGAGTTTTCTTAGAAATTCGTGGTCAAATTTTGATGGATTTATATTTATTTCTGCTACAGGAATTGCAGTAAGGATGATAAATCCATATATACAATCCAAAACAACTGATCCTGCTATAGTAGTAGTGGACGATATGGGAAAACATGCCATATCCCTCTTATCCGGACATCTAGGTGGAGCTAATGGTATTGCACAGTGGGTTGGAGATAGCATAGGAGCAACACCTATAATCACAACGGCTTCAGATAATAGAGGAATAGACTCTATAGATATGTTTGCTCATAGGAACAACTACTATATGGAAGATATGGAGTCAGTTTTAAGATTAACTTCTATGATGGTAAATGACAGGAGGATAGGTTTCTATAGTGAAGAAGATTATGATATTGACTATAACAATATTGAATTGGTTCAAGACTTATCAAGTATCGATGAATCCTTGGATGGAATCATAATCGTTTCTTCTAAGAGAGAATTAGGACATATTCCGATTCCTTATACCATTTTAAGACCAAGAAATATAAACATTGGAATTGGATGTAGAATGGGTATTGACTCAAAACAAATTATTGATGCAATAAGATCATCACTAAATGATAAAAATCTTTCTATTAAATCTATTAAATCTATTGGAACAGTAGAGGTTAAAAAGAATGAGCTTGGAATTATAAATGCAGCAGAATATTTTGAGTGTCCTTTAAAGATTTTTTCTCTTAAGGAAATAAAATTAATTGAAGATATGTTCCAGAAATCACAATTTGTAAAAGATACAATAGGCGTTTATTCTGTTTCAGAGCCTTGTGCATATTTACTTGGGGGAGAGCTTATTACAAGAAAATCAAGATATAACGGAGTAACGATATCTATAAGCGTAGTCGAGGGATCTCGGGTTTAATCAGTATAATAACTGCAGGGGACAGGCATTATTTTAAGAATTGTTGCAGAAAAGGAGGAAAAAATGGCTAAACTATACGTAGTAGGAATTGGACCTGGTGGTCGAGAGAATATGACCTATAAGGCAGTTGATATAATCAGAAAAAGTGATGTTATAGTAGGATATGCTCCTTATATTGAATACTTAGGAGATTTAGTAGAAGGCAAAGAGCTGTTTTCAACTGGAATGAAGGGTGAAATAGAAAGATGCAATAAAGCTATTGATATGGTCAAAAAAGGGAATAATACAGCTATTATAAGTACTGGAGATGCGGGGTTATATGGAATGGCTGGACCGATTTTAGAATTAGCAGAGGATATAGAGGTTGAAATAGTCCCAGGTGTTACTGCAGCCTTTTCAGCTGCATCTGAACTAGGCTCCCCTATTATGCATGACTATGTTTCTATTAGTTTAAGTGATTTGTTGACCCCATGGGAGGTAATTGAAAATAGGTTAAATAAAGCTGCTGAAGCTGACTTTGTAATCACTATATACAATCCAAAGTCTAAAGGCAGAAAGCATCATCTTGAAAGAGCTATAGAACTTATATCAAAATATAGAGATGAGAAAACACCAGTTGGTATAGTTAAGAATTCCGGAAGACCAAATACGCAAATTATGATAACTACATTAGCTAAGATTGATTATGAGCTGGTAGACATGTTCTGTACGTTGATTATAGGAAATTCCAACTCCTTTATAAAGGATGATAAGATAATTACTCCGAGAGGATATGTGATAAAATGATTTGGATTATAGGAGGCACATCAGAAGCACGGGAGTTAATTGATAAACTAGGAGATAGGACTGATTACATCGCTACAATAGCTACTGAAGGTGGCAGTGAATTTTTAAATACACAGAATATATATATTGGAAGATTGAACAAAGAAGGAATGATTAGATTTGCTAAGGAAAACAACATAGATACAATAGTTGACCTTTCTCATCCCTATGCTAAAGTAGTATCTGATAATGCTAGAGCCGTTAGTGAAAAATTGGGAATAAAATATTTAAGGTATGTACGCAGTAAGACTGAATACAATGATGATTTAATAAACCTAAATTCATATGAGGAATGCTATAAATATCTTTCTAAGATAAAAGGAACAGTGCTATTTACGACAGGTTCTAAAAACATAGGAGATTTTGAGAAAGTAAGAGGCAACAACAGATTCATATATAGAATACTACCTGCAATGGAAAGTCTTGAAATCTGTAGAAAATACAATATTCATATGAGAGATATCATTGCATTGTTAGGACCATTTTCCAAAGATTTTAATAAAATAATGCTCTCCACCT
>DAIUFH010000054.1:0-14620 GCA_036844705.1 Tissierella sp. | reverse complement strand
TAAGAACTAAGAGGTAAGAACTAAGAGGTAAGAACTAAGAGTTAAGAACTAAGAGTTAAGAACTAAGAAGTAAGAGGTAAGAGTTAAAAAAATTTGAGGAGGATGGATATGAGAACTCCTATAATCGCTGGAAATTGGAAAATGAATAATACAATTGCAGAAGCTATAAAGCTAATTGAAGAAATTAAGACAAATTCCTTAAACAATGATGTAGAAGCAGTAGTGTGTGTTCCGTTCACAGCATTGACAGATGTTAAAAGAGCAATAGGTGAAAGTAATATAAAGCTTGGTGCACAGAATATGCATTGGGAAGAAAATGGAGCGTTTACAGGTGAGATTTCACCGTCAATGTTAAATGAAATAGGGATTCACTATTGTATAATAGGACATTCTGAAAGAAGACAATATTTCAATGAAAATGATGAAACAGTAAATAAAAAAATTAAATCTGCTTTATCCCATGACATTAAGCCAATTGTATGTGTTGGTGAAACTCTTGAGGAGAGAGATGCAAATAAGGCTGAAGAGATAGTAAAAAATCAGGTAATAAAAGCTTTTGAGGGAATAGATTCAAAAGATTTAGGAAAAATTGTTATAGCGTATGAGCCGATATGGGCTATTGGAACAGGCAAGACTGCCTCATCTGAAGATGCTAATGCTATGTGTAAATTCATTAGAGAAACTATAGGTGAGCTGTATAATGATAAAAAGGACATTGTTAGAATTCAATATGGTGGCAGTGTAAAACCAGGGAATATTAAAGAACTAATGGAAAAATCAGATATCGATGGCGCTCTTGTAGGAGGAGCTAGCCTTAAAGCAGATGATTTTGTGAAGCTTGTTAATTACTAATGGAGGCAACTATGAAAAAACAATCAGTGATGTTATTGATTTTAGATGGGTTTGGTATAGGCAAAGCTTATGAAGGAAACGCGGTTAATCTTGCCCAAAAACCTAATTATGATAGATTATATAATGAATATGCTCATACGAAGCTGGATGCAAGTGGGCTTGCGGTAGGACTGCCTGAAGGACAAATGGGTAATTCTGAAGTAGGACATTTAAATATTGGTTCAGGAAGAGTGGTATATCAAGAACTTACAAGAATAACAAAAGAAATAGAAGAAGGGGACTTCTTTGAAAAAAAAGAACTTTTAGATGCAATAGAGAATGTTAAGAAAAATAATTCTGCAATGCATCTTATTGGATTGGTTTCAGATGGTGGAGTTCACAGCCATATAACCCATCTTTATGGACTTTTGGAGATGATGAAAAATCACAATTTGGATAAAGTCTATATTCATGTCATTTTAGATGGAAGAGATGTATCGCCTACCATAGGGAAAGAGCATGTTCAGAAATTGATTGAAAAGATGAAAGAAATTGGTATTGGCAAGATTGCCACGATTTCTGGGAGATATTATGCAATGGATAGGGATAAAAGATGGGATAGAACCCAGCTTGCTTATGATGCAATGACCATTGGTAAGGGTATACAAGCAGATGACCCTGTAAAGGCAGTTGAAGATTCCTATAAAAAGAATATAAACGATGAATTTGTTTTGCCAACTGTAATCACCGAAAATTCCTTGCCCGTTGCTACAGTAAATTCTGAAGACTCCATTATCTTTTTTAACTTTAGACCAGATAGAGCAAGGCAAATAACCAGAGCATTTGTGGATGATAAATTTGATGGATTTGAAAGAGAAAAAATTGTAAAAACACACTATGTAACCATGACTGAATATGATAAAACAATTCCAAATGTTCATGTGGTATATAAAAATGAAGCAATAGAAAATACCTTAGGGGAATATATAAGCAAAAAAGGGTTAAATCAGTTAAGAGCTGCTGAGACAGAAAAATATGCTCATGTTACCTTCTTTTTCAATGGAGGAAGGGAAATTGAATTTAAGAATGAAGATAGAGCCCTCATTCCTTCACCTAAGGTCGCAACTTATGATTTAAAACCTGAAATGAGTGCTTATGAGTTAAAAGATGAAATAATCAAGAGACTTAATATGGATAAATATGATTTATTTATTATAAATTTTGCAAATCCAGATATGGTTGGACATACAGGAGTCGTTCCAGCAGTAATAAAAGCTGTGGAAACTGTAGATACTTGCCTTGGAGAAATTATTGAATTGCTTATCAAAAAGAATGGAAAGGCAATTATAACATCCGACCATGGTAATGCAGAGGCACTAATTAATGAAAAGGATGGAAGCCCAATCACAGCCCATACTACAAATAAGGTACCGCTAATACTAGTAGGGGATAAAGATATAAAGTTAAGAGAAGGAAAGCTAGCAGATATAGCACCAACTTTGCTTGACTTATTGGGGCTAGAAAAGCCAGTTGAAATGACAGGAGAATCATTGATAGTTAAGAGCTAAGAGTTAAGAACTAAGAACTAAGAACTAAGAACTAAGAACTAAGAACTAAGAGTTAAGAACTAAGAACTAAGAGTTAAGAACTAAGAGTCTATTTTTGTCATCCCGAGAAGTGTAGAATTGGCTTTCCGCTTTGTCATCCTGAGACGGGCAGAATAAACTTTACTCGAAGAATTTCGGGTTTAACCCCCAAAGAATGACCCTAGCAATTGTGAATTGTGAATTGTGAATTGTGAACTGTAGAGTATGAACTGTGAATTGAAAAAAAGGAGCGTGTAAATAATGAGTTTAATTACCGAAATATATGCAAGAGAAGTATTGGATTCAAGAGGAAATCCTACCGTTGAAGTAGAGGTGTGGACTGAAAATGAAGGCTTTGGAAGAGCAATTGTACCTTCAGGAGCATCAACAGGTGTATTTGAAGCTGTAGAATTAAGAGATGGAGACAAAAGTAGATACTTAGGTAAGGGTGTTATAAATGCAGTAGATAATGTAAATAATATAATAGCTGACGAATTAATTGGAATGGAAGTTTTTGATCAAATAGCTATAGATCAGTTTCTTATTGAATTAGATGGTACACACAATAAGGGCAAGCTTGGAGCTAATGCTACACTTGGAGTTTCTATGGCAGTTGCGAGAGCAGCAGCTGACGAGCTTGGTATGCCATTATACCAGTATATAGGCGGTATTAATGCAAAAACTCTTCCTGTTCCAATGATGAATATATTAAATGGTGGAGCCCACGCAGATAATAATGTAGATATTCAAGAATTCATGGTTATGCCAGTAGGAGCTAAAAACTTTAAGGAAGCTTTAAGAATGGGTACTGAAGTGTTCCATAGCTTAAAATCCGTATTAAAATCTAAAGGTCTAAATACTGCTGTTGGAGATGAAGGTGGTTTTGCACCAAATCTAAGAAGCAATGAAGAAGCCCTAGCTACAATAGTTGCAGCTATAGAAAAGGCAGGATATAAACCAGGTGAAGATATAATGCTTGCAGTAGACACAGCTGCCTCTGAGCTATATGACGATGAAAAGAAAACCTACAACCTAAAGGGTGAGGGAAGAATTTTATCAGTAGAAGAAATGGTTGATTTCTATGTGGATTTAGTCAATAAATATCCTATTATATCCATAGAAGACGGATTGGCAGAAGATGATTGGGAAGGTTGGAGACTTCTTACTGATAAACTTGGCAATAGAGTACAATTGGTAGGAGATGACTTGTTTGTAACTAATACCGAAAGACTGTCAAAAGGAATTGAGTTAGGAGTAGCAAATTCTATTCTCATAAAATTAAATCAAATCGGAACCATAACTGAAACTCTTGATGCCATTGAAATGGCAAAGATTAACGGTATGACAGCTGTTATATCTCATAGATCCGGTGAAACAGAGGACTCTACAATAGCTGATTTGGCAGTAGCTACAAATGCAGGACAAATAAAGACAGGTGCTCCTTCCAGAACTGATAGAGTTGCAAAATACAATCAACTATTGAGAATTGAAGATGGACTTGGAGATATGTCAAAATATAAAGGAAAAGCATCATTTTATAATTTAAAGTAATTTATAAAAAAATAAAATAATATAGTTAAAGAGGGCTCCTAAGGGAGCCCTTGTGCTATTTTCTAAACAATTTGATTGATTTTATATAAGCCCTATGTTAAAATGTTAATGTTATAGACTTGGTTTCAATAATAAACAATGGAGGTGTGAGTATGTCAACATTCTTTTCGATATTGATTTTAGTTTCAAGTATTTCACTAATTGTAAGTGTTTTATTTCAAGAAGGCAGTGAAGAAGGTCTGGGAACTATTGGAGGAAATGCGCCGGATTCATTATGGGGTAAAAATAGGGGCACAAGTAAGCAAGCTATGTTAAGAAGAATTACAGTTGTGTCAGCTATTATTTTTATTATATCTGCTATTGCATTAGCGGCTTAACACTAAGGAGGAAAATAATATGGATTTTGCAGTGATTGCCTCGCTCATAGTAGGAGCCTTGGCATTAGTATTTGCTTTTTACAAAGCAACCTGGATTAGCAAATTAAGTCCTGGAAATGACCGAATGAAAGAAATAAGTACTTATATTCATGATGGTGCGATGGCTTTTCTAACTAGGGAATATAAGTCATTGGCAATTTTTATTGTAGTATTGTTTGCTATTCTTATAGTATTAATTGATATTCAAACTGCAATATGCTTTTTAGTTGGAGCACTTTTCTCAATCTTAGCTGGATACATTGGTATGCAAGCAGCTACAAAGGCGAATGTAAGAACGGCAAATGCAGCTAAAGAATCAGGAATGACAGCAGCCCTAAACATTGCTTTTTCAGGGGGAGCTGTAATGGGTATGTGCGTAGTAGGTCTAGGTATTTTAGGAGTCAGTGCCGCTTATATGGTATTTAAAGAACCTAACATCGTCACTGGATTTGGATTAGGTGCTTCATCAATTGCTTTATTTGCAAGAGTTGGCGGAGGTATCTATACTAAGGCAGCGGACGTAGGTGCCGATCTTGTAGGTAAGGTTGAAGCTGGAATTCCAGAGGATGATCCGAGAAATCCAGCGGTTATAGCTGACAACGTTGGAGATAATGTTGGAGACGTTGCTGGTATGGGAGCTGACTTATTTGAATCATATGTTGGTGCAATTATTTCTGCTATAACGTTAGGAATCGTAGCATATGGAGATGCTGGAGTATCCTATGCATTAGCTCTTGCAGCAATTGGGGTATTATCATCTATATTAGGCGTTTATTTTGTTAGAGGGGACAAAGACCCTCAAAAATCATTGAATGCTGGTACATTAGCAAGCTCAATTATAACTCTAATTGGGGCTTTTATATTCAGTAAGATAATTCTTCATTCATATCAACCATTTATTGCAATTTTGGCGGGTATTGCAATAGGATTGATAATTGCGAAGGTAACAGAGATTTATACTTCTGGAGATTATAAATTTGTTAAAAAAGTTGCACAGGAATCAGAAACTGGTGCTTCAACAAATATTATAGGTGGACTATCAGTAGGTATGATGTCAACGGCAATACCTATAGTAGTTATTGGATTTGGAATATTAGTAGCTTATTATGTATCAGGAGGAAATACAGAGCCAGCAAAGGGATTATATGGAATAGCCCTTGCAGCAGTTGGTATGCTTTCAACGGCTGGTATGACTATAGCCGTAGATGCTTATGGACCAATAGCGGACAATGCCGGTGGTATTGCTGAAATGTGTGAATTACCAGATGACGTAAGAAAAATAACTGATAAATTGGATTCAGTTGGAAATACAACAGCAGCAGTTGGTAAGGGCTTTGCAATTGGTTCAGCTGCTTTAACAGCATTAGCTTTGTTTGTATCGTATACACAAGCTGTAGGGTTATCAGGTATAGACCTGACAGAGCCAACAGTCATCACTGGTCTGTTTATAGGCGGTATGCTTCCATTCTTATTCTCTGCTATGACAATGGATGCTGTAGGTAAAGCAGCTTTCAGTATGATAGAAGAAGTAAGAAGACAATTTAAGGAAATACCAGGAATCATGGAAGGCAAAGCAACTCCTGACTATGCAAATTGCGTAGACATTAGTACAAAGTCTGCTTTAAAAGAAATGATTTTACCTGGATTATTAGCTGTAGTGGTTCCGTTGGCAGTAGGTATTTTGTTAGGACCTGAAGCTTTAGGTGGTCTTTTAGCAGGGTCATTAGTAACTGGTGTATTGATGGCAATATTTATGTCAAACTCTGGTGGAGCTTGGGACAATGCTAAGAAATATATTGAAGAAGGAAATCATGGTGGAAAAGGTAGTGAAGCTCACAAGGCAGCAGTTACCGGAGATACTGTAGGAGATCCATTTAAGGATACTTCAGGACCATCACTAAATATTTTGATTAAGCTTATGACTATTGTAGCAGTAGTTTTCGCTCAACTATTTGTGAACGGCGGAATTTTATTTTAATTTAATAATTAAGCCCCTCTATTGAGGAGCTTTTTTAATGGGTGAATACTGTATAAATCTTTCTGTTTGTGATATAATCTTTAAGTATCATTAATAAGATATAAAGAAAACAAGTAAAAAACAAGGAAGATTAATATGATTATAAATATTAAAGGACTATATTTGAATTACATAATAGAAGGTGATGGAGATCCAATAGTGATTTTACATGGTTGGGGCTGCAATATTGACACAGTGAGACCTATTATAAATATTTTAAATAAAAGATACAAGGTTGTTGCATTAGATTTACCTGGGTTTGGAAAATCAAGTGAACCAAAAGAGCCTATAGGTTCCTTTCAGTATGCTGAAATTGTAAAGGAGTTTTTAAAAGAAATTGAAGTTGAAAAAGCATCATTTATTGGACACTCCTTTGGGGGTAAGCTTTCAATTATATTTGGATCAAAATACCCTGATGTAGTTGATAAAATTCTACTGATAGATAGTGCAGGTCTTATACCAAAAAGAGGTGCAAAATATTACATAAAGGTTTATAGCTTTAAATTTTTAAGATTTATATACAAGAACTTATTTTTCTGGATTAAGGATGAAAAGAGACTGGAAAGCTTCTATAAACGTTTTGGATCCGATGATTATAAGGATTCAGCCGGTATTATGAGAAAAGTATTTGTAAGGGTAGTAAATGAAAACCTAAAATCGTTATTAAAGGACATAAAAGCGTCAACACTAATTATATGGGGAGAAAAAGATGACGCAACACCGCTTTATATGGCTAAGATTATGGAAAGTGAGATTAAGGATAGTGGACTTGTAATATTTGAAGGGGCTGGTCATTATGCTTATTTAGATGACTACAATAAGTTTGTAGCAGTAATCAATGCATTTCTTTAAAGATAGCTAAGAGTTAAGAACTAAGAACTAAGAATTAAGAACTAAGAACTAAGAGTTGAGAAAGTAATTATTGTGATTCTTTGTCAGAATTGAATATGCTGCTAACCTAGGGTGACAAGTAGAGTGATCTATAGTATCTTTGTCATTCCGAATAGAGCCGAAGAATTGAGCGATTTGAGTATACTTACTACCGGACGTCATTCTGAGCGTTAGCGAAGAATCTCGGGTTTGCTTCGAAGACTCGACCATAATAGTTGAATTGTGCATTGTGCATTGTGAATTGTGAATTGATATGGAGGTTTATAAATGGAATTTATTTTAATTTTAATATTATTAGCTGTGGCTATGAAGTTTGTGTCTGAAGTTTCAAAGGAATCACTACACATGGTACAGCTTGAGGGATATGACCCAGAGCACTATAAAAAGTGGCTTGATAACAATAAAGAGAGGGCATATAGTTTAAAAAAGAGTAATCAACCAGTTAAGAAACCTCTAGTATTTACACAGAGGGCAACGAGAGTATATAGAGTTAATTTATTAGTAAGTACAATTTTAATGATTGTTCCAATTATTATTTTTTATTTAGTACCAAATGCTCTATCATTTTCAATATTTTTAGTATTATTAGTATTACTAGAATATTTATTAATTAAGCTACAGCCATTAATAATGTATCTTTCAACAAATATTATGAAACCAGTTGAAAACAAAATAAATATGGGCTTCTATATAAGTGCAAAAGATAAGATAAAAGGCAGAGAAGATTTAGAGGTAATAGGTATAACCGGTAGCTTTGGAAAGACTAGTACAAAAGTCATTGTAAGTACTATCCTTTCTGAAAAATTTAATGTACTTCGAACACCAGAATCATTTAATACTCCTATGGGATTATCTAAGGTCATAAATAATGATCTCCAACCTGAGCATGAGGTGTTTGTAGCTGAACTTGGTGCCAAGGTCATAGGTGAAATAAGAGAAACTGCCCAGCTTGTACAACCAAGGATAGGTGTGCTTACTTCTATAGGACCTTGTCATTTAGAGACCTTTAAGAATATCGATAATATTGCTAAAACGAAATATGAGCTTATAGAAGAGTTGCCAACAGATGGTGTTGCTATATTTAATTATGATAATGAATATATTAAGAAACTGGCAGATAAAACTTTTAAAGAAAAAATGTTATATGGCTTGGAAGAATCCGAAAAGCTTGATATGTATGCAGACAATATTTTGGTATCTGAGTTAGGTTCAACATTTACTCTAAAGGATAAAGAAGGAAATAGTATTGTGTGTACAACCAAATTGTTGGGTAAACACAATATTTACAATATTCTTGCAGGAGCTTGTGTTGCAAAAACACTTGGACTTACTTTTGAAGAAATTCAAAGAGGCATTTCAAGGATTGAGCCTATTGAACATAGACTCAATATTATAAATCCTGGAACTGGTATTATAATAATCGATGATGCTTTTAACTCAAACCCTATAGGTTCTAAAGCTGCTTTAGATGTGTTAAGCGAGTTTAAAGAAGGCAAAAAGATAATCGTTACTCCTGGAATGATAGAACTTGGTGAAATGGAAGAGCCTGCAAATAGGGAATTTGGTGTAAATATAGGCAAGGTATGCGATTATGTTATATTAATAGGTGAAAAACGTACTAAACCAATATATGAAGGTCTTATGGAAACAAATTTTAATGTAGGAAATATATTTGTAGTAAATAACTTGGATGAAGCATCTATACAGATAGGTAAAATTGCAAAGCCTAAGGATGTAGTACTATTCGAAAATGATTTACCTGATAATTATACAGAATAGGGGGTTATATGTTGAAGAAAGTAGGAGTTATCTTTGGCGGAAATAGTGTTGAGCATGAAGTATCAGTCATTACAGGAATGCAGGTAATTGAAAATCTGGACAAAACTAAATATGAATCAGTTCCAATTTATATAACAAAAGATGGGAAATGGCTTACAGGCAGTTCTCTTGCAGACTTTAAAACATTTAAAGAAGGCAACTTTAAAGATGCTAAACAAATAGTATTATCACCTAATAGGAATGATTACAATTTATATTTACATCCTGATGCTACAGGACTTTTTGGGAAAAAAATAGTGGATACGGTTGATGTATTATTTCCGGCACTTCATGGTACTTACGGTGAGGATGGTTCTATACAAGGATTATTGGAGTTAATGAATATTCCATATGTAGGTGGTGGAGTTTTAGCATCATCAGTTGGGATGGATAAGATTTTGATGAAGGATGTCTATAGAGCATATAATATACCTGTGGTTGACTACATGTGGTTCTATAGAACAAATTGGGAAAATAATAAAGATAAGATAATAGCTGATATAGAAGAAAAATTGGGATATCCGGTCTTTGTCAAACCTGCAAATCTAGGTTCAAGTATAGGTATTGGCAAGGCTAGAGATAGAGATGGATTAATCAATTCAATAGAAGTGGCAGCAAATTATGATAGAAAGATAATAATTGAAAAAGCCGTAGAAGAGCCAAGAGAAATAAACTGTGCAGTAATGGGCTTTGATAAAGAAGTGATAACCTCTCTTTGTGAAGAGCCATTAGGCTGGAAAGAGATATTGTCCTTTGATGATAAATATGTTAAGAGTAACTCTAAAGGTGCAAAATCCAGTGGAGATAGAAGGATAATTCCAGCAAATATAAGTGATGAATTAAAACAAGAAATTGAGGAATTAGCCAAGAAAGCCTTTACGGTAATAGATGGCAGAGGCTGTGCCAGAATAGATTTTCTTGTTGATAAAAGCAATAAAGTCTATGTAAATGAAATAAATACGTTACCTGGTTCCATAGCTTTTTACTTGTGGGAAGGCAAGGATTATTCATTTAAAAAGCTAATCAATGAATTGTTGGATATCGCATTTAGAACCCATAATGAAAAGAATAAAAACATGTACTCCTATGAGGCAAATTTATTTAATAGAATTTCATATGGTAGTAAAGTTGGCAGAGTGTAAGATATTTTTCAATATCTTACATTTTTTTTGCTAAAAGGGGTAAACAATATTTATAAGCATATATATGCCTAGGAGGAAAAAAATGAGTATTAGAGAAAGTATAATAGAACTTATGGAATTAAAAGAGTATAAGCCAATGCTCAAGGAAGAACTAGCTATTAAATTTGAAATTCCAAAAGGTGATATGAAGGAATTTTATAAGATATTGGAGAGCTTGGAAAGGGAAGGTATATTGATTAGAAACAATAAGGACAAATATGGACTTATTAAATCTGATTATCTAATAGTTGGTACACTTCAGGGAAATGAAAAAGGATTTGGTTTTGTGATACCTAAGGACAAAACTAAGGAGGATATATTTATACCTGCTGAAAATATCAATAGTGCAATGAATGGTGACACCGTTGTGGCTAATCTTCTAAAAAGACAGGAGTCAGGCAGAAGACAAGAAGGTGAAATCGTTAGAATACTTGAAAGAGCAAATACAACTATTATTGGAACATTTGAGGATAATGGGAATTTTGGTTTTCTGATTCCTGATGACCACAAGCTTGCCTATGATATTTTTATACCAAAATCACAAACAAATGGAGCAAAGGATAGACAAAAGGTGGTAGTAGAGGTTACTAGATGGCCAGAATCAAGAAGAAATCCTGAGGGTAAGGTAATAGAAATTATTGGATATCTAACTGAAAAAGGAACAGATATATTATCTATTGTCAAACAATTTAAGCTTCCTACAGAATTTCCGCCAAAGGTTCAGCAATTTGCAGAAAGTGTTCCTTTGTTTTTAACAGATAAGGACATAGAAGGAAGGACGGACTTAAGGGATTTAAAAACATTTACAATTGATGGTGCAGATGCAAAGGATTTTGATGATGCCGTATCAATTGAAATATCGCCAAATGGTAATTACAAGCTTGGAGTCCATATAGCTGATGTAGGTCATTATGTAAGGTACAATGCACCTATTGATAGGGAAGCCTATTTAAGAGGGAATTCAGTTTATTTGCTGGATAGAGTCATACCTATGCTGCCTCATGAGTTGTCAAATGGAATTTGTTCACTAAATCCTAATCAGGATAGGTTGACCTTGTCAGTATTTATGGAAATAGATAAGAAAGGTAATGTTGTAGACCATAAGATACTTGAAGCCGTTATAAATAGCAAGAAGAGATGTGTCTATGATGATGTCTCAGACTATCTGGAAAATGATGATGAAAAGGCAAAGGAAAAATTAAATTTAATCCTTACTGAATTAAAGCAGATGGAAGAATTGATGTATATATTAAATGAAAAAAGAGAAAGAAGAGGAAGCATTGACTTTGATTTTCCTGAAACATATATTGAATTAGATGAAAATGGCAATCCAATTGATGTTGGAAAGGCAGAAAGAAGAATAGCCAACCGTCTAATAGAGGAATTTATGTTAGTATGCAATGAAACTATTGCAGAGGAATTTCATTGGGCTGAAATACCTTTTTTATATAGAATTCATGAGGAGCCAAATCCTGAGAAGATGGCCGAATTTGCTAAGTTTATACACAACTTTGGATACTCGCTAAAAGGACAGGAAATACATCCTAAGGAATTACAACTGTTAACCCGTGAAATCAAAGGGAAAAAAGAAGAAATAGTTATTTCTACTCTTTTGTTGAGGTCAATGAAAAAAGCTATATATAGTTCGGAATCTGAAGGACACTTTGGCCTGGCTGCAAAGTTCTATTGCCATTTTACGTCACCTATAAGAAGGTACCCTGACTTAGTTATCCATAGAATAATAAAGGATTACTTGAAAGGAAAGCTTAACTATGATAGACAAAATCAACTTGAAAAGACTTTACCTGAAATCGCAGAGCATACATCAATGACTGAAAGAAGGGCTGAAGAGGCCGAAAGAGAAGTTGAGGATTTGAAAAAGGCTCAATATATGGCTGAAAGGATTGGAGAAGAATTTGATGGGTTAGTATCCTCGGTTACTAATTTTGGGTTGTTTGTACAATTGGATAATACTATTGAAGGTCTTGTTCACTTTAATAATATGGAAGATGATTTCTACCGATTTGATGAAGAAAATTATTATATCATAGGGGAGAGAACCAATAGGATATATAGATTGGGAGATCAGGTGCGTATAGAGGTGATTGGCGCAGATGTAGGTAAAAGGAATATAGATTTTAGACTTATTGACTAATTTTTGTTAATTTGGTACACTTAATACCATATCAGATTAAAGGATTGGTTATAATGAAAAAGATTGGAACAAAAGTTGTAGCTACTAATAAGAAGGCAAGGCATGAATACTTTATTGAGGATACTATTGAAGCGGGAATAGCTTTGACTGGAACAGAAGTTAAATCAATTCGTCAAGGGAAAATCAATATAAAGGAAAGCTATGCTTCTATTGATAATGGGGAAGTTTATATCAATGGGATGCATATAAGCCCATATGACCAGGGAAATATCTACAATGTAGACCCTTTGAGAAAAAGAAAGCTTTTACTTCATAAGAAGGAAATTAGAAAGCTTAATCAAGGAATAATGCTGCAGGGCTATACCCTGGTGCCTCTTTCCGTATATATAAAGGATGGGAAGGTAAAGCTTGAATTAGCTACTGCAAAAGGTAAGAAGCTGTATGACAAGCGTGAAACTATTGCAAAAAAAGATGCGGAGAGGCGTATGCAACAACATTCATCGGAGAAATATAGATAATATGGACTATAAAAAATTAGTGGATACAGCTATCTTAGCTGGACAAATTATGATGGAAAACAATGCGGAAACATATAGAGTAGAAGATGTAATGAATAGGATATTAGATATATCCAAGCTTGAGACTACAGAGGCTGTAGCCATAACAACTGGACTATATGTAACTTTAGATGATCCGTCGATTAATGCGATTACCGTAGTGAAAAGAATAAGCAATAGAGATACTAATTTAAATAAAATAGCAAAAGTAAATACTATTACTAGAAATCTTACTAGTGGAAATTGTACAATTGAAGATGCTTATGACGAATTGAAGAATATTGATGAAGTGCAGTATAATTCTTTGTACAAGGATTTTGCATCTTCATTAATATCTGCTTTTTTTGCACTTCTATTAGGAGGTGGATTAATAGAAGCTTTTATGTCTTGGATTAGTGGAGCAATAATGGTTTTAAGCAAAAAAATTGATAATAAAACAAATATGGGCTTCTTTATATATAACGTACTATATTCAGCTATAGTTGCTGCTGGAACTTCTGTTTTACAAAGATATACTCAATTAGATTTTGATATTGATATAGTTATTACTAGTTCTATCATGCCTTTGGTCCCGGGAACTGCTATAACTAATGCATTTCGTGATACTTTGCGTGGTGATTATATGTCAAGTGGAGCTAAGGCTATTGAGGCTGTGGTAATTGCCTTATCAATCGCGGTAGGAGTTGCCATAGGATTAGTTATTACTGGGGGTAGAGCTATATGATAATACAAATACTCAGTGCGTTTTTTGCTGTGGTGGCAGCCTCAATTTTACTTGAAGCACCCAAAAAATTAATATATAAAGCAGGCTTCATAGGAGCAGCAGGCTGGGCAGTTTTTCTGATATCTAACAATCATTACGGTCCTGTATTGTCAACATTTATTGCTGGAATCGTGATATCATTATTATCACATATTTTTTCAAGAATTTTAAAAACACCAGTAACAATGTTTTTTATTCCGGGATTCTATCCATTAGTGCCTGGATATAGAATGTATATGGCTGTATACAATTTTATTGAAGGAAATGGCTCTATGGCCAAGGTGTTTTTAATAGATACAATTAAAATTTCAGGAATGATTGCTTTGGCAATTTTTACAATAGACACTGTTTTCAAGGTTATCAACAAGATTAAGCATTTGATACCTCAAGACTAAATTGACATAACTATCAATCCTTGTTATAATGAAAATGTATCTCAAATAAGATTTGGGGGCGAATTTGGTTTCGACAGGGATTCGGAATCAGGAGTAGCGAGTCGTTGTCGCCAAACAACGATAAAAGTGGCAAAAACAATAAACGCAAACGAAAATAATTACGCTTTAGCAGCCTAGTTCTGCTAACGTCAAACCTGAGCATCCCACGACTTGGGATTTGGCGTCAATCTAGTGGGGAACCGCATCTTGCAAAGCTTTGAGCTTGAGACGGAACTTATGAAGCTACCAAAGCTCATACCCTGTCAGTAGGGGATGAGTAGAGGGAATGTCAAAATACTGGCTGCACTCGGAGAAACTCTTGTGGAAGGGTTTTTGGACGTGGGTTCGACACCCACCGCCTCCACCATACATATTAATTAAAGTAGCCGACTAAATTAAGCTCTAATGAAAGTAAATCAT
>DAIUFH010000053.1:0-15008 GCA_036844705.1 Tissierella sp. | reverse complement strand
CCAATATTTACGTGTGGTTTACTTCTATCATATTTTTGTTTTGACATCTGTTTTTTCTCCTCCTTAATATATTAATGATTATTTATTACCTAGTACCTTTTCAGCTATGCTGGATGGTACAGCTTCATAATGATCAAATTGCATTGAATAAATACCTCTACCTTGAGTATTTGAACGAAGGTCTGTTGCATATCCAAACATTTCTGCCAACGGAACATAAGATCTAACTACCTGAACTCCGTTAGTCAATTCCATTCCTTCAATTCTTCCTCTTCTAGAGTTAATATCACCAATAACATCACCCATATATTCTTCAGGAACTGTTACTTCAACTTTCATCATCGGCTCTAACAATGTAGGCTTTGCTTTTCTTATAGCTTCTCTTACACCCATGGAACCAGCAATCTTATATGCCATTTCTGATGAGTCTACATCATGGTATGAACCATCATATAGAGTTACCTTTACATCCAATACTGGATATCCACCAAGTACACCAGATTCTAATGCTTCTTGAACCCCAGTATCTACAGCTCCAATGTATTCTTTAGGAATAGCACCGCCAACTATAGCATTAACAAATTCATAGCCCTTACCTGGCTCTTGTGGTTCAATTCTCAACTTACAGTGACCGTATTGTCCACGACCACCAGATTGTCTTACATACTTACCTTCTGCCTCAGCAGATGTTTGTATGGATTCTCTATATGCAACCTGTGGGTTACCAACATTAGCTTCAACCTTGAATTCTCTAAGAAGTCTGTCTACTATAATCTCTAAGTGAAGTTCACCCATACCAGCTATTATAGTCTGACCTGTTTCTTCATCTGTATATGTCTTGAAAGTTGGGTCTTCCTCAGCTAGCTTTTGTAGTCCTATTCCCATCTTATCTTGAGAAGCCTTAGTCTTTGGTTCAATAGCTACACGAATAACAGGCTCAGGGAATTCCATTTTTTCCAATAAAATTTGGTGACCTTCTTCTGATAGTGTATCTCCAGTTGTAGTATCCTTCAATCCTACGATAGACACAATGTCCCCAGCATAAGCTTCATCAATTTCCTCTCTCTTGTTAGCATGCATTAATAGAATTCTACCGATTCTTTCTTTCTTGCCCTTAGTTGTATTCATGACATAGCTACCTGATTTTAATATACCAGAGTAAACTCTTGCGTAGCAAAGTTTTCCTACATATGGGTCAGTAACAATCTTAAATGCAAGTGCTGAGAAAGGTTCCTCATCTGATGAATGTCTAACAATTTCTTCATCTGTATTCTTGTCTACTCCATTTATTGGTGGAATATCAAGAGGAGATGGAAGATAAGAAATTATAGCATCCAAAAGAGGTTGAACTCCTTTATTTCTATATGATGAACCACATAGCACCGGTGTCATAGCTACCTTTATAGTTGCTGTTCTTATTCCTTTCGCTATCTCTTCAACAGTGAATTCTTCACCCTCTAGGTACTTCATCATTAAATCTTCATCATGCTCAGCAATAGCTTCTATAAGCTTTTCTCTGTATTCATTTGCTAAATCTTTCATGTCATCAGGAATATCGACGATTTCTATTTTCTCTCCTAAATCATCATGATATACCTCGGCATTCATATTAACTAAATCAACCATACCTAAAAAGTTATCTTCTTTACCAATTGGCAATTGGATAGGAACAGGATGAGCTTTTAATCTGTCTTTTATCATACCTACTGCTCTAAAGTAATCTGCACCAGTAATATCCATCTTGTTGATATATGCTATACGTGGTACGTTGTATTTATCAGCTTGTCTCCATACTGTTTCAGATTGTGGTTCAACACCACCTTTTGCACAGAATACAGCTACAGCTCCATCCAATACTCGTAGGGACCTTTCTACCTCAACGGTGAAATCCACGTGTCCTGGTGTATCAATAACGTTAATTCTATGATTTTTCCAAAACGCTGTAGTTGCAGCGGATGTAATGGTGATTCCTCTTTCTTGTTCTTGCTCCATCCAGTCCATTTGTGCAGCACCTTCATGAGTCTCACCTATTTTATGAATCTTTCCAGTATAAAACAATATTCTTTCAGTGGTGGTTGTTTTTCCTGCATCAATATGAGCCATTATGCCGATATTACGCGTTTTTTCCAACGATATTTGTCTTGGCACAATTTTTCCTCCTTCTTTATAAGTCACCACACATTAATAACTAAACATCACTACTTCACTAAAATTAGAATCTATAGTGTGCGAAAGCCTTATTAGCTTCAGCCATTTTATGTGTATCTTCTCTCTTTTTAACACTTGATCCCAGACCATTTGCAGCATCCATTATTTCTTTGGCTAACTTTTCAACCATAGTTTTTTCTCCTCTGGCTCTTGAATAGTTTACTAACCATCTAAGTCCTAATGTTTCTCTTCTCTCTGGTCTTACTTCAATTGGAACTTGATATGTCGCCCCACCTATACGTCTAGCTTTTACTTCTAGAACAGGCATTATGTTATTGATTGCTTTATAGAAAACTTCCAGTGCATCTTCACCAGTTTTTTCAGCAACATAATCAAATGCTCCATATACTATGTTTTCAGCTATACCTTTTTTTCCATCCAACATGATATTGTTGATTAGTTTAGTAACAATCAAATCATTATAAATTGGATCAGGCATAACTTCTCTTTTTGCGATATGTCCTTTTCTTGGCACTTTGCTTCCCTCCTTAACTATAAAAGTAGATTCATTGGTACTCGGCTCCAGCCGTCGTGCGCAAAAATGCATCTATATTAAACAGATTAAATTCTGCATTTTAAGCACTATTATTTCTTCTTGGTCTTTGGTTTCTTTGCACCATACTTTGATCTTGCTTGTTGTCTCTTATCGACTCCAGCAGTATCTAAGGTACCCCTTACAATATGGTATCTAACACCTGGAAGGTCTTTAACTCTTCCCCCTCTAATTAGAACAACACTATGTTCTTGTAGGTTGTGTCCAATTCCTGGAATGTATGCAGCTACTTCATATCCGTTAGTTAATCTTACTCTTGCTACCTTTCTCAAAGCTGAGTTAGGTTTCTTAGGAGTTACTGTTCTAACAGAAACACATACACCTCTTTTTTGCGGAGAATTAACTTCAGTTTCCTTCTTTCTAAGAGTATTTAAATTTACTCCTAAAGCTGGTGATTTTGATTTGTAAACAACTTTTTCTCTGCCTTTTTTAATTAATTGGTTAATGGTTGGCATAAGGCACCTCCTTCTTTTTATTTTAATAACGCAGCTACTGCTGCATTAATATCAATACCACAAGCTTTCCCCAAATCCTCCATGGTATTCACATGGATTATCTGAATCTGCTTGGAATTGCATAGCTCCACAATTTCTTTAGTTACTTTCTTCTCAGCATCATCAGCAACAAATACCATTTCTGCATTTGAAGAATATAGAGCCCTCTTTACCTGTTTTGCTCCAACAACTCTTTTGTGTGTCTTAAGCTTTGAAATCATCGGGATTCCTCCTCCTTTAAAACATCTTAAAGATTATGTAGGTAGTCTACCTACATAATCTTTATGTCTCAAGGACACTTTAATATTTACACACTTTATCATTCTATCATTAGAGAATTTCAGTGTCAATAAAATTCTCCTCGAGAAGTTCAATATTTTCTTCAGTCTTAATTTCTACATTCTTATATCTTTTCATTCCTGTACCAGCAGGAATTAATTTACCAATTATAACATTCTCCTTAAGACCTATCAGATAATCTTCCTTACCCTTTATAGCAGCTTCAGTAAGAACCCTAGTAGTTTCTTGGAATGATGCCGCAGATAGGAATGAGTCTGTAGCAAGAGATGCCTTTGTTATCCCTAAAAGTGCTCTTCTCCCTACTGCAGGAACTCCGTTTTCAGCGATAACTTTCTCATTCTCGTCTTCAAATTCGTGTATACTTACAAGACTTCCAGGAAGCATGTCAGTATCACCTGAATCTTCTATCTTAATCTTGGAAAGCATCTGTTTAACAATTACCTCAATATGTTTATCGTTTATATCAACACCTTGAAGTCTATAAACTCTTTGTACTTCCTTTACAAGATAGTTTTGAACACCCTTGATTCCCTTAATCTTCAATATATCATGTGGATTAACTGATCCTTCAGTTAATTCATCTCCTGCTTCTATTTCATCACCAGGTCTTACCTTTAGTCTTGCTCCATAAACTATATTATAAGTAGCCGTTTCACCACTTGGTGATGTTACTACAACTTCTTTTTTCTTTTTATTTTCATTAATGCTTACTACACCATCTATCTCAGATATCATAGCAAGACCCTTTGGCTTTCTAGCCTCAAAAAGCTCTTCAACTCTAGGTAAACCTTGGGTGATATCGGCTGCCGCTGCAACTCCACCAGTATGGAATGTTCTCATGGTCAACTGAGTACCAGGCTCACCAATTGATTGGGCTGCTATGATTCCAACTGATTCTCCAATATTTACTTCAGAACCTGTAGCTAGGTTTCTACCATAACAATGAGCACATACGCCATGTTTAGCCTTACATCCCAATACAGATCTCAATTTTACCTCTTTAATTCCTAGCTTTTCTATCATTTCTGAATCATCAGTAGATATCATTTCATTTGCTCTTACGATAACTTCTCCGGTTTCCGGGTTAACAATATCTTCAAAAGCATATCTACCTTCAATTCTATCCTTTAAGTCCTCAATAACTTCCTTTCCATCCTTAAAAGCCTTTACCAATAGATATTGATCAGTACCACAGTCTATTTCTCTGACGATAACATCCTGGCTAACATCAACAAGTCTTCTTGTTAAATATCCGGAGTCCGCAGTTCTTAATGCGGTATCAGCTAATCCCTTTCTGGAACCATGAGTTGAAACGAAAAACTCCAATACCGAAAGCCCCTCTCTAAAGTTAGACTTGATAGGAATTTCTACTGTTCTACCAGATGCATTTGCCATAAGTCCCCTCATACCAGCCAACTGTCTTATCTGGTTCTTGCTACCTCTTGCACCAGATAAAGCCATGATATAAATATTGTTCATCGGATCAAGATTATCCATCAATACGTCAGTTACTTCATCTGTAGTTCTATTCCAGATTTCAATTACTTTTTCATATCTTTCTTCATCTGAAATCAGTCCTCTACGATATGATCTTTCAAATTTATCAACTTCTAATTCAGCATTGTGAATTAAGGTATATTTTTCTTCAGGGATTACTACATCACCCATTGAAATGGATATAGCACCTATTGTTGAATACTTAAATCCTCTTTCCTTAATATGGTCAAGCAAAGTAGCAGTTACAATATTTCCATGCTTTCTAAAGCATGCTTCAATAATTTTCCCTAAGAATTTTTTATCTACAACCCTGTCAATTTCAAGTGAATATTTGTCCTTACTTCTATCAACAAATCCCAAATCTTGTGGGACATTTTCATTGAATATAAATCTTCCTACTGTACTCTCAACAAGCTGTCCTCTATCATCAGAACTTAGCTTTATTCTTACTTTTACCTTTGCGTGAATACCTAAATCTTTATTCGAAAAAGCATGGAACATTTCATCATAATCAGAGAAATATTTACCTTCGCCCTTTTCACCTTCTCTTTCTATGGTCAGATAATAGCTTCCCAAAACCATATCTTGAGTTGGAGTTGTAATAGGCTTGCCATCCTTAGGTGCTAGAATATTATTTGTTGAAAGCATTAGTAATCTTGCCTCTGCCTGAGCTTCAGTGGATAATGGAACGTGAACCGCCATTTGGTCTCCATCGAAATCGGCATTATATGCTGTACAAACTAAAGGATGAAGCTTTATAGCCTTACCTTCTACTAATACAGGTTCAAACGCTTGAATACCAAGTCTGTGAAGAGTAGGTGCTCTGTTAAGGAGCACAGGATGATCCTTTATAACTGATTCAAGTACATCCCAAACCTGTGGTTTTACTCTTTCTACCATCCTCTTGGCGCTCTTAATATTGTGTGCATGACCCTCTTCTACTAATTTTTTCATAACAAATGGCTTAAATAATTCAAGTGCCATTGTCTTAGGTAGTCCACACTGGTAGAATTTTAAATCTGGCCCTACTACTATTACAGAACGTCCAGAATAATCAACTCTCTTACCTAATAGGTTTTGTCTGAATCTACCTTGTTTCCCCTTAAGCATATCGGATAAGGATTTTAAAGGTCTATTTCCTGGACCAGTTACTGGTCTCCCTCTTCTGCCATTATCAATTAATGCATCTACAGCTTCCTGAAGCATTCTTTTTTCATTTCTAACTATAATGTCAGGAGCACCCAAATCTAACAATCTCTTTAATCTATTATTTCTATTTATAACTCTTCTGTATAAATCATTCAAATCCGAAGTTGCAAACCTTCCACCATCCAATTGGACCATAGGTCTCAAATCCGGTGGTATAACAGGGATTACATCTAAAATCATCCACTCTGGTCTGTTTCCGGACTTTCTAAATGCTTCAACTACTTCCAGTCTTCTTGTAATTCTTACTTTTTTCTGCCCTGAAGCATCCTTCAATTGACTTCTCAAATCCTTAGATTCAGCTTCAAGATCTATTTTTTGCAATAAGGCCTTTATTGCTTCAGCACCCATCATTGCCTTGAATTTGTTATGATGCTTCTCATATGCATCCCTAAATTCAGCTTCTGTTAATAGTTGCTTTTCATACAATGGAGTATCTCCTCCATCAATAACTACATAAGATGCAAAGTAAAGAACCTTCTCTAAAGCCCTAGGGCTCATATCAAGCATCAATCCCATTCTAGATGGTATTCCTTTAAAATACCATATGTGAGATACAGGAGCAGCCAGTTCAATATGCCCCATTCTCTCTCTACGCACCTTAGATTTTGTTACTTCAACACCACATCTGTCACAAACTACGCCTTTATATCTCACTCTCTTGTATTTACCACAATGGCACTCCCAGTCCTTTGTAGGTCCAAATATTTTTTCACAAAAAAGCCCTTCTTTTTCAGGTTTTAGTGTTCTATAATTTATAGTCTCTGGTTTTTTTACTTCACCCTTTGACCACTGTCTAATTTTCTCTGGTGAAGCTAAGCCAATTTTTATTGAATCAAAAGTGTTTAATTCAAACAAGGAGTATCTCTCCTTCCATATATAAGATATTTATTAAAGTACTAATCAAAATCTACTTCATCATCGCTTTCATCAAAATCGCTCAAATCAGCGTCTTCTTCAGGTTCGATATCATCATCTTCATCTGATTCTTCAAGAAGAAAACCAGATGGTACTTCTGATTTATTTTTGGATATACCGTCTTTATCCTTTTGGTCATCATCCTCATCGTCCACGAAAACTTTTTCTGACGATAAATCATCGCCTATCATTTCAAGATCTGATAAATCATCATCAATATTTTCTTTGATTTCTACTTCTCCCTTATCTTCTGTTAATACCTTCACATCAAGGGCTAGACTTTGAAGCTCTTTTATCAATACCTTAAAGGATTCAGGTATGCCTGGTTCTGGAATATTCTCACCCTTAACTATTGCCTCATAGGTCTTAACTCTTCCTACTATATCATCTGATTTAACAGTAAGAATCTCCTGTAATGTGTGAGATGCACCATAGGCTTCAAGTGCCCATACCTCCATCTCTCCAAATCTTTGACCTCCGAATTGAGCCTTACCACCTAATGGTTGTTGTGTAACCAATGAATAAGGTCCGGTAGATCTTGCGTGTATCTTATCATCAACTAAGTGATGCAACTTCAACATATACATATATCCAACAGTAACTGGATTATCAAAGAAATCTCCTGTTCTACCATCTCTTACCTGTATTTTTCCTGTGTCAGGATAACCTGCACTCCTTAAGGCTTCCATTATGTCCTCTTCATTAGCGCCATCGAATACCGGTGTGGCAACATGCCATCCCAATTTCTTGGCCGCTAAACCTAAGTGAACCTCTAAAACCTGACCAAGATTCATACGTGATGGAACCCCTAGAGGATTTAATACTATCTGTACAGGTGTACCATCTGGTAAGAAAGGCATATCCTCCTCAGGAAGTATCCTTGATATTACCCCTTTGTTACCATGACGACCGCACATCTTATCTCCAACATTGATCTTTCTTTTAGTAGCAATGTAAGCTCTAACCATTTGGTTTACTCCTGGTGGCAATTCATCTCCATTTTCTCTGGAGAATATCTTAACATCTACAATTATACCCGATTCCCCATGCGGTACTCTCAGGGATGTATCTCTTACTTCTCTTGCTTTTTCTCCAAAGATTGCTCTTAACAAACGCTCCTCAGCTGTGAGCTCCGTTTCACCCTTTGGAGTTACCTTTCCGACTAATATATCCCCGGATTTAACCTCTGCACCTATTCGGATAATTCCCCTTTCGTCCAAATCCTTCAACATTTCCTCGCCTACATTTGGAATATCACGGGTTATCTCTTCAGGTCCTAGCTTAGTATCTCTAGCTTCTGACTCATATTCTTCAATATGAACCGAAGTCAAAACATCATCCATAACAAGTTTTTCATTAACCAGCATAGCATCCTCATAGTTGTAGCCTTCCCATGTCATAAATGCAATAAGTATGTTTTTGCCTAGTGCAATTTCTCCCTGTTCAGTACTTGGTCCATCTGCTATAATCTGATCTGCTTCAACTGTTTCACCATATCCAACAATAGGTCTCTGATTTATAGTAGTACCTTGATTAGATCTCTTGAATTTCAGCAATTTATATCTATCTATTTGATTATCCTTATCTCTTCTTATAAGAATTTCACTTGAACTAACTTTTTCTACAACGCCTGCATTTCTGGATACAACTACTATCCCAGAATCCTTTGCTGCCTTATACTCCATACCTGTACCTATAATAGGTGCCTCAGTTTTTAATAGAGGAACCGCTTGACGTTGCATATTGGACCCCATTAGTGCTCTGTTGGCATCATCATTTTCAAGGAATGGAATCATAGCCGTACCAACCGAAACAAGTTGTTTTGGTGATACATCCATATAGTCGATTTCAGAAATTGGGAATATATCAACGATTCCCTGTTTACCTCTGGCTATAAGTCTTTTATTTACAAATTCGTTATTCTCATTTAAAGGTTCATTTGACTGAGCTATTACAAGCTCGTATTCTACATCTGCCGTCAAATAGTCTATTCGATCAGTTACTCTGCCTGTAGCCTTGTCTACCTTTCTATATGGAGCTTCTATAAATCCATATTCATTTATTCTAGCATAAGTTGTTAATGATGTTATAAGACCTATATTAGGTCCTTCTGGAGTTTCTATAGGACACATTCTGCCGTAGTGGGAGTTGTGTACGTCCCTTACCTCGAAACCAGCTCGATCTCTGCTCAATCCCCCAGGTCCCAACGCAGACATTCTTCTCTTATGTGTAAGTTCAGCAAGTGGATTTGTTTGATCCATAAATTGAGACAACTGACTGCTTCCAAAGAATTCCTTCAATGATGCAACTACAGGTCTGATATTGATTAAAGCTTGTGGTGTTGCTACATCTATATCCTGAATAGTCATTCTCTCTCTTACAACTCTTTCCATTCTGGAAAGACCTATTCTAAATTGATTTTGTAATAACTCCCCTACACTTCTTAATCTTCTGTTGCCTAAATGATCTATATCATCCGTAGCACCTATACCATAAAATAAATTAAATTCATAATTTATACTTGCTACTATATCGTCAACAATAATATGCTTAGGCGATAGTTCTTTATATCTTTCTGCAATTGCCTCTTTTAATTTATCCTCATCTTCATAGAGAACGATTAATTCTTTCATTAGAGGGTAATATACTTTCTCTTTCAATCCAAGCTCCTCTAACGAAAATGGCAAATCAAAGGCTTTAGCATTTACAAAATTATTTCCTAATACCTTAATCTCTCTTCCGTCATCCAAAAGAACATTTACAGAGTTGATTCCACTATTTTCTATTTCAATAGCCATATCTCTAGAAATTTTCTCACCTTTTGTTATAAACAACTCTCCAGTTTCAGGATTAATTATGTCATGAGCTGCTCTTTTACCAAATATCCGATTATAAAGGGCTAATTTTTTATTGAATTTATATCTTCCAACCTTAGCTAAATCATATCTTCTTGGATCAAAAAATAGATTGTTTAACAATGTTCTAGCACTGTCAACAGTTGGTGGTTCTCCAGGACGAAGTCTCTTATAGATTTCAATTAGAGCTTCCTCCTCTGTGGTTGTGCTATCCTTCTCAAAAGTTCTTAATAGCTGCTCAGTTTCGCCTAACACTTCAACTATTTCACTATTCGACCCAACTTTAAGAGCCCTTAGTAAAGTAGTAATAGGCACTTTTCTAGTTCTATCAATTCTAACATATACAATGTCATTTGAATCTGATTCATATTCTAGCCAAGCGCCTCTATTAGGTATAAGAGTAGATGAGTACAATCTTTTACCTGTTTTATCTATTTCTTCTGCAAAATATACTCCAGGAGATCTAACTAGCTGGCTTACAACAACTCTTTCTGCACCGTTTATGATGAAAGTTCCTTTTTCCGTCATTAATGGTAAGTCGCCCATAAAGACTTCCTGTTCCTTTACCTCACCGGTTTCTTTATTAATCAACCTTACTTTTACTTTTAAAGGTGCCGAGTAATTTGCATCTCTTTCTCTAGCTTCATCCTCATCATATTTTATTTGTTCTCCAATATGATAATCAACGAATTCAAGAATTAGATTACCCGTATAGTCCTGAATAGGGCTAATATCATCAAAGACTTCCTTCAAGCCTTCTTTGATAAACCAGTCATAAGAAGAAGTCTGAACTTCAATCAAATCAGGGAGTTCTAAAACTTCACCAATACGGGAATAACTCATTCTAACCCGTTTGCCAAATGTTACAGGATGTACCATGTAAAAATTCACCCCTTATTAAACTAAAATATCCAAAAGCAAAGTGCCTTTGGTAATACTTCTCAATTATCTTATAATATTGCCTTACTTCCAATTCTTTATACAATAAGGCCATTATATTCATTATTATGCAATATATTATACTATCATATGTAAACAAGCCTGTCAATTCTTTTTTTGGCCAAAATAAAGAAATTAAAAGGCTTTCAAAAGAAAGCCTTTTTATTTTTACTAATTATTTTACTTCTACAGCTGCTCCAACTTCAGTTAATTTAGCTTTGATTGATTCAGCTTCTTCTTTTGAAGCTCCTTCTTTAAGTGGCTTAGGTGCATTGTCTACTAATTCTTTAGCTTCTTTTAATCCTAAACCAGTTATTTCTCTAACTACTTTAATAACTTTAATTTTTTCAGCACCAACTGAAGTTAATACTACATCGAATTCAGTTTTTTCTTCAGCTGCTGGAGCTGCTGCTGCTGGACCAGCTGCTACTGCAACTGCTGCTGGAGCTGCTGCACTAACGCCAAACTCTTCTTCTAATGCTTTTACTAAATCTGATAATTCTAATACAGTTAAGTTCTTAACTTCTTCAATTAAATTTAATACTTTTTCACTTGCCATTTTTTATATATCCCTCCGAAAAATTTTTCTTATTTTTATAAGTTCTAAATTACTAATGAGGTTATACCTCAACATTAAGCTGTTTGTTTTTGTTCTGCTATAGCATTTAATACCACTGCCAATCCTCTAATTGTTCCACTTAACACATTTGCAAAACCTTGAATTGGAGCATTGAACCCGCCAAGCGCCTGTGCAATAAGTACTTCTCTTGGTGGTAATTCAGCTAAGTCATTTACACCCTTAACATCAATTAACTTACCATCAACAATACCTGCTTTAATTTCTAGATTATTATTATCCTTAGCAAATTCAGAAGTAATTTTAGCAGCAGCCACTGGATCATCATAACCAAAAGCTATAGCATTTGGTCCTTTCAAAAATTCAGTAAACTCTTCGAGACCTGCTTCCTTAAATGCAAACTCCATCATTGAATTTTTATAAACTTTATAATCTACACCGGCTTTTCTATAACTAGCTCTAAGTTCTGTAACATCTGCTACACTTAACCCTCTATAATCAACTAGCACAATAGATTGAGCTTTATCAATTTTTTCTTTTATTTCCTGCACTTTTTGTTGTTTAGCTATAAGCACTTGTTCCTTCATATCATTCACCTCCTGGTTGATACTTATATAGTTTTGTAACCGTAGGCTACTACTACATTGATATTTCCCGCCACACTAGACTCTAGAATAAATAAAGGCCTCTTACGTAGACACGCAGAGACCCTAATTTCAATTTTAGAATTTAGCTAGCTTCTCACCTCGGTAGGATAATTAAACCTTATTGGTTCCTACTGTCTACAGTTTTTTATTTAATTAACATCGTAATTATATCAATAAACAATTAGTTTGTCAACTAATCGGATAATTTTGCTGAATTAATCTTAATTCCAGGACCCATTGTACTTGACAAAACCACTGATTTAAGATACTTACCTTTTGAAGCAGATGGTTTAGCTTTTATTAGGGCACCTACCAATGTATTAAAATTTTCTTGTAATTTTTCAGCACCAAAGGATTTTTTACCTATAGGTACGTGAATGATATTTTGTTTGTCTACCCTATATTCAACCTTACCGGCTTTGATTTCCTTGATAGCGTTAGCAATATCAAATGTAACTGTACCTGATTTTGGATTTGGCATTAAACCTTTAGGTCCAAGAATTCTACCAATTCTACCTACAACGCCCATCATATCAGGAGTAGCAACTACTACATCGAAATCCATCCAACCTTCTGTTTGTATCCTTGCTATCATCTCATCTCCACCAACATAATCTGCACCCGCTGCTTCTGCCTCAGCTATCTTATCGCCTTTAGCAATTACAAGAACCCTTTTAGTTTTTCCTGTACCATGTGGCAATACAACAGCACCTCTAACTTGTTGGTCTGCGTGTCTTGAGTCAACTCCTAATCTAGCATGCAACTCGATAGTTTCATCAAATTTAGCTTTAGAAGTTTGTATAACTAATTCAATTGCTTCACTAGAATCATATAATTTTGATCTATCTAATAATTTAATACTGTCTTGATAGTTTTTACCTCTTTTTGGCATTAATTTAACCTCCTTGTGGTATTAACGAAAAATTATTCTCCCACTATACTTATTGTTCTACTTCAACTCCCATACTTCTTGCAGTACCTGCTATCATACTCATAGCAGCTTCTATAGAGCCTGCATTTAAATCTGGCATCTTTTTCTCTGCAATTTCTCTAAGCTTAGCTTGAGAAAGTTTAGCAACTTTGTTCTTATTAGGTTCTTTAGAACCTGATTCAATTCCAATAGCCTTTTTAATCAATACTGGCACTGGTGGTGTCTTAGTAATAAATGTAAAAGATCTATCTTGATATACTGTAAGAACTACCGGTATTATCATACCTGCCTGGTCTGCAGTTCTTGCATTGAACTCTTTTGTGAATTGCATGATGTTAACTCCATGAGGTCCTAATGCTGTACCTACAGGTGGTGCTGGTGTAGCCTTCCCAGCTGGAATTTGTAATTTAACTAAAGCTATGACTTTTTTTGCCATGAACTTCCACCTCCTCATAAAAATGTGGTTTAGCGGGATAATCCCTCCCACTCCATGTGAATCTATTTAAAAAGCAAATTTGCTTTAAAAACCAAAATTTCTTATATCTTTTCTACTTGTTCAAAATCTAATTCAACTAAAGTTTCTCTTCCAAACATGGATACAAAAACTTTAACCTTTCTTTTTTCCATATTCAAGCTTTCAATAGTACCAATAAAGTTTTCAAAAGGACCAGATATTACCTTTATAACATCCTTAATTTTGAAATCAACATCTGGCAATACAGTCTCTTGTACACCTAAAGCTTTAACCTCCTGATCATTCAATGGAACCGGCTTTGATGCAGGTCCTACAAATCCCGTTACGCCTCTAGTATTTCTAACCAGATACCATGATTCATCATTTATAATCATCTTAACAAGGACATACCCTGGAAACATCTTTCTTTCTTTCAATTTTTTATTTCCAGACTTAGAGTCCACATATTCTTCAGTAGGCACAGCTACTTCAAAAATATCATCTCTCATCCCTCTATTTTCAACCATTTTCTCAAGGTTAGCTTTAACTTTATTTTCATGACCTGAATAAGTATGGACTACATACCATTTGGCTTCCTTAGCCCTTTTTTCTCTACTCATGTCCTTATCAGTCATATTTTAGGGACCTTTGGCCCTTCCCTCCTTGTTTACTTTATAATCAAAGACAATACTCCATGTATTCCAAGGTCTAGAACATATACAACCAGAGCAACTACTGCACTTAACAATATTACAACTCCTGTATAGTTTATAAGTTCTTTTTTATTTGGCCATATTACTTTTTTTAATTCTGCTTTAACCCCTCTAAAATACGTAGACAATTTTTCTTTAGTGCTAACAGTATTAGTTGTCATAAATCTCACATCCTTATTAATCGATATTTAACAAATACTATTTTGTTTCTTTATGTGCAGTATGAGTTTTACAGAATTTACAGTATTTTTTTAACTCTATTCTTTCAGTTGTATTCTTCTTGTTTTTCTTTGTTGTATAATTTCTTTGTTTACATTCAGTACAAGCTAATGTGATTCTATCTCTCATTTAAAACACCTCCTACTATTAACCCGTCTATATCATTTAGTTGTTTAGGGGCATACCTCTCCACTTTTAACAACGCTACTTATATAAACTATCATAATTTTTTTTCAATGTCAACAAATTTTCCAATGCACAGTTCACAATGCACAATTCACAATGCACAATTCACAATTAAAAGATTAAACCCGAGATCCCTCGACTTCGCTCGGGATGACAGAAGTGGTATGAATCCCTCGACTCCGCTTAGATGACAAAGCAATATGAATCTCAACTAAATTTAGAATGACAAAAACAAGGGAGGGTTACCCTCCCCTTTATTATTATTCAATAACCTTAGTTACAACTCCTGAACCTACAGTTCTTCCACCTTC
>DAIUFH010000052.1:0-15778 GCA_036844705.1 Tissierella sp. | reverse complement strand
GGAGCTGGAACAGTCGGAATTAATGCTGCAAAAATTGCAGTTGGTCTTGGTGCAGATGTTACTATACTAAACAAGAGTCCAGGAAAATTAAAATACATTGAGGACATATATGGTTCTAAAATAAAGACATTAATCCTAAATGAGTTGACTCTTGCGGACGCAGTAAAAGATGCCGATCTATTTATTGGAGGCATTCTTATTCCAGGTGCAAGAGCTCCTAAATTAGTTAAAGAGTATATGGTTAAGAGCATGAAGCCAGGCTCGGTCATTGTGGACGTAGCAATAGACCAAGGCGGATGTGTTGAGACAATAACACATGCAACAAGCCATGAAAATCCAACATATGAAAAGTATGGGGTCATTCATTATAGTGTTCCAAATATACCTGGAGCATACGCAAAAACTTCCACTTATGCTCTAACGAATGTGACACTTCCATATGTGATAAAATTGGCTGAAGATGGTTTGGTGGAATCCCTAAAGAGAGATGAAAGTCTAAGAAAAGGTGTAAATGTCATAGACGGAAAGTGTACCTGTGAAAGCTTAGCAAATTCATTGAATCTGGAGTACACCGACCTTAGTTCAATGATTTGGGAGGAAGAAAAAGCAGTTTAGAATAGGTAGTCCAAATTGGGCTACCTATTCTAAACTTTATAATCTAAATTACGAATTTAATTACATTCGCAACTTTCTATAACACTCTTCTCTTATACCCACATGATAGATGTTTAGAGCAATTGTCACATATAGCAGCACACTCAACTAAGGATTCCTTATCTCCCGATATGCTCAAAACTCTACTTTTAACATCCTGTAAAGTATTTATTAGCTTTTCCAGTTCATCAGTTGAACCATTAATCTCCAACGTAGTACTTCCTTGGGCTTCACCTAAACCACCAGCCCCTATTACGTAACAATCCACATCTGCCAGCATTTTGATAGCCTCTACTTCAGTAAATATCTCTCCATATAGGGGAATTAAACCGACTGCCATTCCCCAAGATAAAGACTTACCTGTTCTACTACTTCTCTTTATTATATCATCTAAATCCCCGGGAATCATTTTTTCAATACCAACTGGTATAATAACAGATGCCCCTTCAGAATACCAAGAACTTATAGATTTACCTATATTTCCACCACCTGGACTTCCTGCCATTAGTGCTGCTCTACCTTTGAAATCAAATGCATTTGCACCACAGATGATTAAATCATTAGATGAAAACCCATGTATTTCATCTGCTATTGTATCATCAATATTTTTCCATTTACCATCATGAAATAATATTGAATGTGGTGAATTTAAAGCTTTAAGACTTGTTACTGTACCACGAGTAGTAATCCTTCCACTTATCCTTAAAGGTGTGTTTAATAACTTCTCAGTAATTCTTGATACCGTAGTTCCTCCCTTAAAAACAACTTTACCTTTTTCAATAGAATTTAATAATAGAGGATGTTTTAGAATTCCCAATGCAATTATTTCTTTTCCCTCTTCTACAGTTAGTGTTACTTGTATTTTATTCAATAAATCACCTCAGCTTTTACTAAATTACAAATTCCCCATTTTCTAGCACTAATATATCATCTAAATATAGGGTTGGCTTAAGTATTACACCATCTAGGTGACAATCTGCTTTATTCAATCCTCCAAACGAAATATTGGTTCCAAAAGCGATGTGAACTGTCCCATAGATTTTTTCATCCTCAAGAATAACGCCAGTCAATCTAGCAGCTGGATTAGTACCTATTCCTAACTCTCCCAGAGTGGCATTTCTCTCATTCTCTAATAGAATATGAACTTTATCCTTATCTTTTCCTTCTATCTCGATTATTCTTCCATCAGCAACTTTAATATATAATGGACTACTTAACTTACCTACCCCTACCATGCTGCCATCAATCTTCATGGAACCATTTGCACTACCTTCTAAAGGAGCAATATATGCCTCACCTGATGGAAGATTGCCCGCTTGCCCTGGACTTTTATAAACTCCAGTACTAGGTACACCGTTTCTACCTTCTAAACTCATTTCAAGTGAATAGCCTTCTTTTACAATACGTGCACTTTTTGCCTTTGTAAGCATATCAGTAAACTTGAGAGTAAGTTCTTCGACCAACTTGTAATCTGCAGTTATAGCACCTTCTCTAAACATTTCTTCTGTAATCCCAGGCATACTTGCTAATCTAGCCCCATGCTTTACAGCATTTATTTTAGCATTTGTATGTGTTATAGATGTAGATGTAGGACAAATTATAACATCAAAGTTCTTCATAGCCTCTGCAACAGATTCAGGAGGCTCCTCTCCACTTACTTTTCTAGGCTTCATAACCATTAAGACAGCCTCTTTAGCTAGTTCTTTGGCTACCTCATACAAAGAATTGCCTATTTCAATTTTATTATCATCGGTCAGTATTAAAACTGTTTCACTTTTTTTAACAGCCATACAATCTTCTACCACAATTCTATAACCTGATTTTTGACTCAAAATTTCTCACCTCACCTATCATGAATTTAGTATCTCGCCTAAGACTCTTGCTACAATTGTTCTAGCAAGTACTACTGGTTTACCAGTTCCTTTAGATACTTTTCTTTTCATTGCTTGAGTATATCCTATACAATCCATTACTATTATGTCAATATTATTATTTTTATTTAACTCGTTAATTGCATCTTCCAGTTCGGTTTCTTCTCCATATGGAGACCCATTGACCACAATAACTTCTGCACCAGTTTCGCTCCATTTTTTAAGACTTTGTTCTATTTGCTCCTTATCAGGTGTTATTACTGCTATCTTACCTTTATCTACTAGTCTAGGTGTTACTCCATGTAATATTTTTTGAGGATACAAAATAACCTTCGAAGATTTAAATATGTCAGGAAAAACACCAGTACATATAAATAGAATAACATCGGCACCTTCAGATTCTAATTTATCTATACAAGCTTGTAATCTAGGTAAAATAAATTTTTCGGCAAATTTAACACTTCTCCCATCTCTAAGCTTGGACACTAATACATAATCATCACCTTCAGGTTCAAACTTCAGAATTTCCTCATAAGAAAGACCATCTAGTGCTCCTGCCTGAATTATTTCAACATCATCACCAAGATAAGGTACCATTTCTGGTATAACATCATCTCTAGGTGATTGCCCTATAGTAATGGCTCCCAATTTTTTCATTTCATTCCCCCCTATTTACCAAGAGTTTGTATATGATGCATACTTCCATATAGTTTATTTATTCTTTCAAATTCGACTTCATCATAAAACTTACAATCTCCTCTTCCATATGTCTTAGCTACTTCAATAGTAAATCTTGCAGCTTGTTCCAAGTCAAACGGATGACTTGCACCAGTAGCACAGCCTGGCACTGCAGTTTCAGTTGTAATAGCTATCCCAACAACAGGTGCATTTGTAGCGGTTGAAGGCTGTAGTATACTGTTGATATGATAAATGTCATTTCCATAAGGAGTTATGTCTTGGGTTGTAATTGGAAATACAACCGGTAATTTCCCAGTAGTAATTTGCATAATATCCAGCAAATCATCGCTAGTCTTTAATATATACCCTTCCTTTACTGTCGGAGATATAGCAAATCCTCTATGATTGATAACCATGTTTCCTTTGGTTGTATCTATAGAAAGTATAGCATCTAATTCACCATTTACTTCTTCTTTGTTAACAGTTGCCATATCAACAGGAGAACCCATGAAAGGAACCGGTTTATGGGGTTGAGTTGGAGCATCCGGACAAATATGAGTAGATATTATAACATCACCATCTAGATAATCTCCTTTATTTTGCATGTCAAGCAATTTTGCTGCAACAGCTAATGCAACTACAGCTCCATCCGCATCTGATACCATTCCTATCATTTCAGGTCTAGCTCCTATACCTCCTAATCTACCCAGCACACCCAAAGTTGGTGAAGCCTTTCCGATTGATTTTCCATTAGCTCCAGGTATCTTTATCCTTATAAAGTCAGTCTTTCCCTTATCTCCACTAATAGTTTTTACCTCTACATCTTTAGCTCCAAGGGATTCTAAATATTCTTTCATCTTTTCACCATTAACAGTTGAACTATCAATCAACTCATATATATCAAGAACTTGTTTAAGTAACATTGTTTGACCTCCTATTATACATATTTTAAAATTTCTTTATTTATTATAGGCTCAATTTCTTTAAGTAATTTTGAATCATACATTCCGGCACCTAATTTTAAATTATCCTTCTTAACAGCTATTATAGCAATATTCATATCCTTATTAATTTCCGCTGTTGTCAATGGCATTCCTGTATCACAGTCAAAGGTCATAATAAGATCCGGGAAAGTATATAATCTATTACCATTGGATTCTAACGTCATATACTCATTCCAAAAGCTCATCTCTACATCTCCTACTGTAACAGTTCCAACATCAAATCCACCTTTTGTTACAATATTAAATTCTGACACAACTCCCTTGCATATTATTTCTCCATTTAGATATTTCACTACGTTTTCAATAGCAGCATATGGCGATGTTTTCATACCTTCATAATATGCCTTACCAGTATTAATAGCATGACTAACTCCATGTATTGCACCATTTTCTTTAACATACTTGGCATCTACCACATTTCTTGCAACAGCCACTAACCCACCGGAATGTACAGCTGCTTGTCTAACCATTGCTGAAGTTTTATAGATATCACCACATACAAACCCTTCTACATAATTTCCTAAAGTAGGATTTCCACCTGCAAATGCTTGACAAGAAACGAAATCTTTTACATTGTTAAGACCCATACTGCCCATTGTTCCTGTAGGATGTGCCCTTCCATTGCATGGTGCATCTATTAATGGTATATTTAATACAGAAGCCTGTATCCATCCATTGATAGTTGCTGCCCCACCGTTTTCGTTTGTGATAATTCCTCCTACCTTAAGTCCTGTATTTTCTTCTAAAATTTCTATAGTTCTTATATAATCTCTAGGTTTTACATATTTATCAACTGCGGCCGGAGCACCTACTGATGATGCCGTAACAATTAATACACCATCATCAATTTCTGATATATCTACAAGATTTATGTCTCCATATGCCAATGCTATACTGCCGGATTCAAGTCCAGAATCTTTAGAACCTCCTCCACCGCCTCCTAATATAGTTCCTCCTATTAATGCATAGTCTAATATTTCTCTATTTAGTTTCAATTTTATCACCTCATTTAGTTATTTAGTTCTCACACACTCATAGTACGCAACTAAACCCTCTGCGATTACAGGATCAATAACAGGAATTCCACAAGCTTTCTCTATTTCTTTAGCTATTCCAATAGTTGACATGCCTGTACAAGCAAGTGCGATTACTTCTGCTCCTAAATTCTTAAGCTCAAAAGCCTTATTAATAACATTTTTCCTACCATCTTCATTCATAAGGTCTAGGGTAGATACAACACCGGGAACATCACAGGTTCCAACTATTCTATCTCCTAAGATTCTAGTATAAGCTTTTGGAATATCTTTGGTTATTCCAAGCGTACCAAATACCTTTCCATATCTTAGAGCTAATAAAGCCGTGCTTTCACCTGCACCTATAACAGGTATATCCAATATATTTCTTAACTCATGAACAGCTGGATCTCCAGCACAGCTTATAATCAACGCATCTATCCCTTCCCACTTTTTAGCTAGCTCAATAATCTTTGGGACAGCTATGTTTTCGGTTTCATCATCGTGAATTCCATATGGCTGATCAGGAATAGCTTTTGAAGTTACCTTTAACATAGGGTAATATTCCTCTATTATCTTACCGTGTAGATTTAACATTTCATCATCAGTAAAGGAGACTACCCTAATAACACCAACATTATATATATCTTTATCCTTCATAACCCTCACTCCAATCAATTAGAACATAGCTTTAACCAAGGCACTAAAGAATCCATATAACCCATCACCAGCAATTAGGCCGGCATCTCTTATCTCCATAAATTCGGTACCGAATATTAGTCGAACTACTACTGCAGCTAGGACACCAATTCCGTATATTGGATTATTTATTAATAATCCTGTAGCAAATAATACACCAACCATTTTTTTAGGTCCAAATATTAGTTGTAATATGGCACCTGGTACAGCCCATACCAATAAAGTTTTCATAAGTTCTGCATCAGCCCCAGCAGAAACCGTAGTGGCGAATACTTGACTTACAGGTGGCATTAAGCCAGAATCAAAATAGATGTTCATAGTAAATACCACTACTAAGATTCCTATAATTCCTCCAATAATTTCAATAATCACTTGTTGCTTTCTTCCATATAATTCATATTCTTTATCCTCACCTTCTCCCCTTAAAATCCATCCGGTTTTAAGATCATACCCCATATCAGCAAAACATGGGCCTACGGAAGTCACATAACCTGTTAATAATGCAAGTGGTATAACTGGAAATTTAAAGAATATTCCTATTGTCATAAAAATTGTAGTTATTGCAAAACCCGGGAACCAACCTGATTGCATAGCTGCCATTCCTACTAATAGCATAGCTGCTATTGATGAAAATGTTGCCCAGATCAACCATAGTATAAATTTCCCTATGCTCATTTCTGTTATAATTCCTGATACAATCGCCAATAGTAGAGCACCTAATAAAAACAACCCTACCCCAATCCCTAGATTTTTTTTGGTATTTTCATCTGACTGTGTATAATTTACCGCTTTATCTTCAGTCTTTTTACCTGAACCAAATATACTTTTCAGTGACTGTAAAAGTGCCATAACACCTGCACCAATCATAACACCATGGGGTATATATGTAGCACCTATATCCAGTCCAAAAATGGCTGTAGAATAACCTCTTAAAACTAAACCTACACCTAGTGCAATCATTGAGAAAAGATTTGCGATAAATACGATCCCAATACCTGCAGCTGGAAGACCAAAGTGACTTCCTACAGCTCCTAAAAGCAAACCTTGTAATAATCTCTTTGCTTTTGAACCTCCTTCATCACCAGCCTGAATAGCTTGTGCTGTTGCTACTCCTGGAGGCCATGCTGCTTCAGCTGGAAAAATACTGCTATCGTAAATAGTTCCAACAACAAATATGGAAATTACTACTCCAACTAATGAACCAATAGCCATTGGCATTATAAAACTTGTTTCACCTAAAATAAAGAAAATAGAAACGGCCAAAAATCCACAGTTAGCTGCTGAAAATCCTGCCGCAGATACAGTAGTTTGAATCAGATTTTGTCTTTCTAAAGATCTAAATTTCAAAAACGACTGTATAGGTACTCTAGCAATTACCATTGCAACAATAGCACCTATTATAGATGTATTTGGTGTTACCCCTACCTTTGCAATAATTTGCATACAAATAATTGCAGATAGTACAGACAATACCATGCCCAGAATAAATGTTTGTGGTTCAAATGCACTAATCCGTTCTTTTGGTATCTTGACATAAGCATCCTTGTTTTGATCTTTCATGGATATATTACATCTCCTCTCTTCTTATTATGGCGTTAACACTTTAACGAGATAACTACCACTATATAAAATGATATCACCTTTAAAATTTCATTACTATTAGATAAAATCATAAAAATAGAGCCCATTCATTATGACTTCTCATAATAATAGGCTCAATTTAAGTATCGAAATTAATTGATTTACACAATTAAAAAAAGAGGAACAATTTCATCTTGTTATCTTAATTTTAGTAAACTCCTTAGTTTTACTCCCATCTGCAATGCAAATAAACCTTCAGAATCATTTATTGAATACCCAGTAATTTCTTCAATTTTATTAAGTCTATATCTTAATGTCTCTACATGAATAAATAATTTTTCAGAAACCACACTCTTTCTTAAATTATATCTAAAGTAAGTTTCTAGTGTTTTAATTAAATTAGAATTATTTATTTCATCATAATCTTCCAGTTTCTTAATAGTACGACTATAATATTCTTGAATTTTTTCATCATCCTTTAAAGGATATAATAGTTTTATTGTATCAAGTGATTTATAATAAATTATTCCACGTTTAGTAAATAAAGAAGCTAGGTAGGATTCATCTCTCAATTGTGCTATGTTTTTTATATCCTTATATGGAGTAGAAACGCCTATTGACACCCTAAATTCATCGTTAAAAGGCTTTAAATATTTATATAAACTAGAAACAAAGTCCTCCAAGGTAATATTTGATTCAAATCTACTAAAAATAAAGATATCATTATTTCTGTTAATAGACAAATAACTTCCATCCTCAAAAATATTATTAAAGTAATCGTAAATATTTTGCATATATTCCTCCACAATTTCTTCTTCAGCAATATGCAAGCTTATACACAATCCTACAATAGGTTCTTCAGTATTCCAACCTAAATCAATTTCAATATTCTGATAAAAATCTTCTGGAAGATCTTTTTTATTCAGCATTATTTCAACTAAAGATTTATTCACTCTATTCCGAATAATTTTATTCCAATTTCCCATCTCTAACTTCATAGAAATAATGGAAACGCCATATTCAATCGAGTTTTGAGATAGTCTATCAATAATCTTATCACTTGAAACTAACAAATATGCGATTACTTTATTCTCACTTTTTACAGGATAAATAGTAATATAAGAATTATTAATATTCATATTAATGCTATGTTTTTTTAAATCTATCAATAACTTTTTACCATCTTTTTTAAACGGAATACAATCGTTTATCTTTTCAAAATTGTTTTTATCCACAATGCTACTACTTAATAACTTAAAAGATGTATTAAATAAAAAAACATTAGAATTAGATAAAGAAGATAAAGAATTTATGATTTCCTCAATATTTTTATTTTCAAAAGACAACCCTAGAAGCTTCTCATATATATTATTTAAATTAAGTATATATTCATTTTTCCTATAGAAAATCATATTGTAAAAACTAGAAATAGTACTGGTATATACTACACTATAAGGAATTAAAATAATAGGTATTTCAAATTCATTGGCTTGTTCGATTAGCTCATTTGGAATTTCACCAAAATATCTTTTTTCTTTTATTGCAATAGCAGAAACACCTTTTTCATGTGCTTCTAATAACATATTTTTTTTAAATTCTTCGTTGTTTACAAATGCATAACCAGCCGTTAATAAAAATTCGTCTCCTTCAAGCCAACTAATTCCAGTAGGTGTTTCTAGAATAGTGATATGCCTGCATCTCTTTTTTAGACCAGAGCCTCCTGCTAAAAGCTTGTACCCCTCAAAAGCAGGCATTTTTAAAACTTCTTCTACTGATAAACTATCTTCATTTTCATAAGGATGAGTTCGTTTCATATCTTCAATTATATTTTTGATGTAATCACTCATGGATATTTCACCCCATTAGATATCTTTTACATTACATTTATTATGAGTCGTATCAAATTTATTACATACATATATTATATACGTAGTCAATCAATTGTTCCATCTTTATGACAGTGAAAATACATTTTCTCGAATATTTTTATGTATTGATATCAAATAATTGAATCAAAAATTCAGCCATTTCAAAAAATACCTATAATTAGAATTACTTAAACTCTAACTATAGGCATGCTTAAAAAATGATTGTTATTGACTTAATTCATTATTAGCTATATAGGCTATTTTATCTATTAAAGTTGATACTTCTTCTCTTATTTCACTAAGACTGTTTTTTATCAGCTTTTTATCCCTTACCAAAATCTCTCCATTTACTATAACTGTATCTACATTAGATGGATTGGCAGCATATACTATAGTTGAATAATAATCATATATAGGAAACATATTTACTGACTTTGTTTCTAATATCACTAAATCTGCCTTTTTCCCTATTTCAATTGAACCAATCTTTTCATCTAAATTCAACGCTCTTGCTCCACCAATAGTTGCCATCTCAACTATTTCTGAGGCTGGGAACAATGTTCTATCCATATTGTGAAGCTTATGAATTTTACCAACTAGTGGCATCTGTGTTAAAATATCCAGCGTATTTCCACTCATTGCTCCATCTGTACCAAGTCCCACCTTTAATCCCATTTTATACATCTTCACTACTGGTGATACCCCTTTAGCACCTTTTGAGTTTGCACCGATGTTGTGACTTATACCGACATTTCTTTTCTCCAATATATTCAAGTCATTATCGTTTACATTTACTAAATGTGCAGCTATAAAATTTTTATTTAGTATACCTATACTATCAAGGTATTCCACAGGAGTCATTCCATATTGTTCATAAAATTGTTTCTGCTCATAATCCATTTCGGCAACATGCATAGTGACAGGTACATCATATTTTTCAGCCAACCTATGTGCCATCTTCAAGTGCTCAGTATCATTTGTATACGGAGCATGAGGGGCTATTGCAGGAGTTATTAACTCGTCACCTTTCCACTTAGGAATAAACCATTCAGCATATTTTAAGCCCTCATATGGTTCCTTTGCATCGGGAGCTACGAAATCTGTAACAGTTTCTCCTAATACTGCTCTCATTTTCATTTCCTTTGTGGCTTTCGCAACCTCATCTTGATAATAATATGAATTGCAGTAGGTAGTTACTCCACCTAATAGCATTTCAGCTATTGAATATTTTGTTCCTTTGTAAACCAATTCTTCATCCACTAATAGCTTTTCCAGCGGGAATATATATCTTTTTAATCTATCGGCAACATCATCCCCTAAGCTTCTAAATACTACCATCGGACTATGAGTATGTGCATTTATCATGCCAGGCATCAGTATACCTTGTGCACCATCTATTACTTCAAATTCTGCTGGATTATATTTTTTTATTATATCCTCATTACCTATATCTGATATCTTATCTCCCTGGATGACTACATATCCATTTTCAATTATATCCTTGTTTCTATTCATTGTAATAATGTTTACATTTTTTATGAGCGTATTGTTCATAAATCTAGCTACCTCCTAAAAGATAAAGCCATAATTTGATTATGGCTTTATCTTTAATTTAATGTCCTATTCCATTGATTTACCCAGTCATCCATCATTGTGTTGATAACCTTGAAATCCATGATATTACCTTTATTGATATCTTCACCATATGTCATATTCTTTGAGACTTCTTCTGTAAGCTCTACATTTGTATTTACTGGTGCATCAGGAATTTCAGTAGCTCTTAGTTGAGTTTCTTCAGAAATTAAATAATTTATAAACTCATATGCCAATTCTTTTTGGTCAGAACTCTTGACTATATTTACTGTATTAAAGTTAAGATATGAGCCTTCCTCTGGGTCAACAAACACTATATCTGGGTTAGATGCCATTCTTGAATATATAAAATCAGCACCAAGAGCCGCTACTATTTCACCAGTTTCCATCAAGTTCATTAAGTCTGAAGATTTATCATATACCTTTACTATATTTGGTTTTAACTCTTCCAATGCTTTAAATGCTGATTCCCCATTATCCTCAGTAAAATCTACTCCGGATTTTGTAGTTGCAGCATACATCATAGATGGTCCAAAGGTTGTTGTTAATTGTGGAATAGCTATCTTGCCTTTCAATTCTGGTCTCCATAAATCCTTATATGAATTAATTTCAAAATCAACTGCTGCTTTGTTATATATTATTCCAGCTCTGTTTACTGCATATGCTGGTCCTTGTCCTTCTTCAACTAAAAACTTTACCTTATCATTTAAAAACTCAGAATTTGGTATCTTGCTATAATCCAATTTTTCAAATACACCATCATCCCAACCTTCTTGTGCAAAGGATTGAGCTAAAAAGATAACATCTACATCTGTATTAGGGTTGCTCTTGATTTTAGTAAGACGTTCAGCGTTATTACCTATTTCTAGAACAACTTCTGCATTGAACTTTTCTTCAAAGGGCTTTAAAATTAACTCCCATTGCTTGTCTTCACTTAACCCAAAGTGTGATACTACTAGAGTACGCTTTTCTTCCTTTGGAGTATTGCCGCCATCACTGCCACCATCACTAGGAGCTTGTTGTTTAGGTGCACATCCTGCAAGCAAGGCAACTACTAAAACCATTGATAAAATACCAATTAAAGATTTTTTCATATTATTCTCTCCTTCATGTTTTTTATTTTGTATTAAATTAAACTAGATTTTCTTTATATTAAACTAAGATGATTTTATTAGTTGGCAGATGAAGCTTAATATTTTCTCCTGGTTTAAATATCCTATCACTACCTATATTTACTACCAAAGCACCTAATGCTGTATCTATATTGTATTGATAGTCCTTACCCAAAAAAGTTCTTATTTCAATCCTCCCTTCAATTGTGTTTTGATTGGATGATTCATCTGCAACTTGAATATCATCAGGCCTAATCGTCCCTTTAATACCTTTGTCCATACAATTTTCTTTACTTGTAGTGACTTCAAATTGACTTCCATCACTTGACTTAAATGTTTTTTCATTAACTCTACTAAAATCTATAAAATTTTCAAATCCTACAAATCTTGCTACAAACTCAGTAGACGGATAATTGTATATCATTTCAGGAGTATCATATTGTTCGATTAATCCTCCATTCATGACAGCAACCTTATCTGAAATAGAGAAACATTCTTCTTGATCATGAGTAACAAATATTGTCGTTATGCCCATTTTACGTTGAAGCTTTTTTATTTCAACCCTCATTTTCAATCTCAACTTAGCATCAAGATTGCTCAGAGGTTCATCTAACAATAGCAAGGAAGGCTCCATAATTAGGGATCTAGCTATAGCAACCCTTTGTCTCTGTCCACCTGATAGCTCCTTTGGATATCTTTTAGATAGATTTTCTAAGTCTACAGTTTTTAGTATCTTGTTTACCTTTTCCGTTATTTCACTTTTCTTTTCTTTTCTCCGTTTTAGTCCGAAAGCAACATTGTCAAATACATTTAAGTGAGGGAAAAGTGCATAACTTTGAAATACCATTCCAAAGTTTCTCTTGTGTACAGGTATGTTGGTATAATCCTTACCATCCAGAACGAATCTCCCCGACATAGGTTCAATAAATCCGGCAATTACTCTTAAAGTAGTAGTCTTACCACATCCACTAGGACCTAGCAGGGATACAAATTCTCCATTATCAATTGATAGATTTAAATCTTCAAGTATTTTATTTTTTTTATCGTATGACACATCTATATTTTCTAATTCCAAAAATGACATTTGTTACCCTCCTTATAAAGCTTATATACTATGAATTGCTCAGTCCTATAGTTTTTTCTACTACAAACATGATTCCTACTGTCATCAACATCAACAATACTGAAAGAGCTGAAACTGTTGGGTCATAATTGTACTCAACATAGTTCATCATTGATATAGGTAAAGTACTTACCCCTGGTCCTGTCAAGAATAATGCAATTGGCACTTGATTAAAAGCACTTATAAAAGACAACATAAAGGTAGCTATAATTCCTGATGATATATTTGGGAGGACCACTCTAAAAAAGGTTGTTACTCTATTACATCCCAAAACCATCGCTGCCTCCTCTATGGAATATTCAAAATTATCTAAACTAGAGCCTATTACTCTAAGTGCATATGGAATTTCAAATATAGTAAGTCCTAAGAGCAATCCATTATATATAGGCATCTGTATCTTTACAACAATAAATTGAAATAACGCAAAGCCAGCAACTATAGCGGGAATAAGTTTCGGAGTCATAAAATAACTCTTAAGTAATCTTTTCCCCTTGAAATCAAATCTACTTATGGCATATGCTCCTGGTAATCCTATTGATATAGAAAATAGCGTAGCTAATATTGATGTTTCGAAGCTTGTCCTGAAGGTCCTTATAAAGCTTTGAGTAGTAAACACTGTTTTATACCACTTTAGGCTGAATCCTGTTGGTGGAAAAGATATAGTATTTGCTGAGGTAAATGAAGTCAACAATATGACTAAAACAGGAACAAACAAAAATGCATAAACCAAGACTACAAATCCTATTAACAATTTATTCTTTTTCAATTTAAACACCTCTTTCGTTAATCTTTGAGGCAACGGTATTCATTATACCCATTATCAAAATACTGCTAACTATCATCACTGTTGAAATCACAGATGCTGTTTCCCAATTTCCTAAACTCATCGCTTGTTGATAAATAAGGGTCGATAAAACCATATTTGAATTTCCACCCAGCATTTGAGCTGTATTATAAGCCGATGCCGCTCCTGTAAATACTAGTACATTTCCTACAATTATTCCCGGCAAACTCAATGGGAATATCACTCGAAAAAATGCTCCTATCTTACTTGAACCTAAGCTCTCAGCTGCTTCATAGATATCAGAATCAATATTTTCCATGACACCTACTACTGTTGTTATCATAATTGGTAAAAACAAATAAACAGTACCTACAACGATAGCTCCTTCTGTATATAAAAGTTTTAAAGGTTCAGAAATCAATCCCAATTTCATAAACATATCATTTATAACACCATTTTTACCTAATATAGCCATCCAAGAAAATGCTCTTACAACTGAATTTGTTAATGTTGGAAATGTTGCAAGAACTATAAGCATTCCTCTAATCCTTTTATTGCTACGGGATATGAAATATGCAGTAGGAACACCAAGAAACATACAAATTAACATTGTTATCAAAGATAATTTTATTGTTCTAATAAAAATCTTCATATAATATGGGTCAGTAAAAAAATCTGTATATGACTTAAGTGTAATCATATTCCCTCCATCAAAGAATGTAGGCAATATGGTACTTAGTATAGGTATTACAAGGAATATTGAAATAACTAACAATCCTGGTAATAGCAATATATAAAATGCCTTTTTCATTATTTTCATCCTTTCACATAGATTTTTATATTGAACTAGAATAGACTTCTCTATTTATTTCTACCGTAGATTCTCTTTTTATTAACTCTGGTCTATAAACTAAGCTATTTATTTCAGCTCCATTTTCATTTTTTATAATTTTATAGGCCAAATCTGCAACATAAGTCCCTATTCTATCAACAGGTAATTTCAATGTAGTTAAGCTAGGTTGAATATAATTAGCTATATCTATATCATCATTCCCAATTATTGAAACATCTTTCCCTATTTTTAAATTTGCTTCTGATAATGCTTTATAAATTCCGATAGCTATCTTGTCATTACCTGCCAAAACTGCTGTTGGTATATTGTTATCCTGTATAAGCTGCTTAAGTGAAAAATAGCCATGTTCTAAACTATATTCCCCATAAATAACTCTATCTTCAATAAATTCAACATTATAGTCTTTTAAGGCACGTTTATATCCTTCAAGTCTCTTCCTAGTTACATATGAAATATCTAATCCGGCTATAAAGCAAATGTCTCTATGTCCCAGTTCCAGTAAATATTTGGTAGCAATATAACCCCCATACTCATAATCAATGGTCACATTATATATATTTTTTTCATCAGCGTTGCTGCAACCAATTTGAATAACAGGCATATTTGGGGCAACATCCTTTAGCCTATCTAAAATATCACCATTTTCCTTAGGAACTGTAAATATTATAGCATCCACGCTCTTAGCCATCATATTTTGGATATACTTCCATACCTTTTCTCTATTTCCCTCATAATTACATAAAAATATTTGAAATCCATAATCATTCGCTCTTGATTCGATATGCCTAATGAGTTCACCGAAGTAAGAATTAGTTATATCAGGAATTAAAAGTCCAAGGGTAGATGTTTTTTTCGTAGTTAGTGAAATAGCAATCTGATTAGGATTATAATTTAATTTTTTAACTGCTTCTAATACATCCTTTTTTGTATTTTCACTTACATAAC
>DAIUFH010000051.1:6076-15812 GCA_036844705.1 Tissierella sp. | reverse complement strand
GGTGTTCCATTCACTTTTACAGTTTTAATAGCATTTACTTCTGCACCCGCTTCAACGCCAGCTAACTTTGTTTTTTCTTCAGTGGTGTAATCATTGGCTGAAAGTCCTTTACCTGTTACCTTATCAACCTTTCTATCAGCATTTTCTTTGATTTTCGTATCAATTAAAAGATTATCATCAACAAAATCCTGCCTTTTAGGATATTCATTACCTTGCCATTGGTTTAATCCTATATTTGGTGTTTTATTTTCGCTAGGCATTATATCGCCTCCTTATAAACTTCGAATTCATCCCATGTTAGATTTAAGGAATCCCATTCATTCCATGTTTTGTTATAATTGTCAAATTCATTCCATGTTAAATAAACAAATATATATATTATAGCGAGATGAGCTGGCTTTATATTCTCTATAGCTTTATATACATCTTCAATGTTTGGAGGGATCCCCTTAACATCATTAAAAGTTACAATAATTTTTCCATTAAACTCTACATCCACACCGCCATTTGTATATGCATCTACAACTGCTTTTATTAATGCTCTATCTACCTTACCAGTACCACGCCATTTGCTTTTGATTACTGAGCGTCTTTCTTCTAGTGGTTTATTTAGATTAGTTTTAATGCCAAGTTCTTTCTCATATATTGCAAGTCCCCAAGTCGCAGTATCAATATTAAGTTGCTTCTCCAAATCTGCTATATCTATATTTAGCTTATCAAGCATAACCTGTTCGGCATTCATAATTTCCTTAAATACTTCTGATTCTCTCTCATAAGGTGGTAACAATTCTATTAGCTTATTCATTCATTACCACCTCACCTAATATTGCAACTTCTTCATTGCCTATAGCTATATTAGAAGTTCCTGAATTGATTGTAAAACCTTCATAATCAAGTACCCCATTACTGTTAAGGATTATTGCTCCTATTTTTGCATAACTTACAATATCTTCTTTAAATGCAATAGATTTTAAATACTCAATTATATTATTTCCCACATTAGCCTTTATTTGCTCTACTGTATAATTTGTATCTCTAGTAACTGTAAATGTTATATCTATAGCTTTTCCTATAGCACTTATAACCGTACAAAAAGCTCCTATAGGTGCCTGTCCTTCTCCTAATCCAGTTATATTAGGATCTATATATTCTTGTACCTGTTCCACCAATTCTGTACTAGCAGGTTGCTTATTACTATCTATTATTATTACTTTTACTGTATTGTCGCCTTGCCAAAGTGGGATCACTCTAGCATCACCAACTCCGACAACTTCTTTTGCCCAATTTAAGTAGTGATACTTATTTCCACTTGTTGCTGGAGTACGAATTCTTTCATAATACCTTTCTAGTAGAGATTCGTCTGATTCGGCATCATAGCCATTTACTGCTGAATCAGGATTAGTTACAGAAGTCAATCCTGCAATACTAACGGGAAAATACTTTATTGCCCCTGCTGGTACGTTTCCTATAGCCCCAGGTAACTCACACTCGACCAATACTGTCATTTGTCCAGTATTATCCATACTTTTATCCTCTGTAGATATAAAGTTTACTGTATCGGCTCCAACTAAATCACCTTTAGAAATTTTAGCACCTTCTTGGCCGTTTATAATTATTGTAGTAGTTGCCTTTGTAGCTGGTTTTCTTGCTACTGTACCTGTACGCTGATATATGAATCGTTCTAATTCTTCTCCTGATAAATTTTCTGTATCTAATTTATTCACTACGTAATCTAATTCTATATACATATTAGCAAGCTCAATAGCTACTGGAGAAATTGCATCATATGTAAGGCTTTTTTCTCCCTTGTCGATTTTGTTACTTATATTATCTAACATTTCTTTTTTTATATTTTCTTCCGTTTTATCTTCATACATTTATCCTCGCCTCCCCATATGGAGTAATAGCTGTAAAGCTAATTATTAAAATATCATCTTTAAAATCTATTTCTAAATTCTTAATATCCTCTACGTATCCATTTAACGTAGGCCATATTGCCTCCTTAACAAGCCTCTCAGCTTCAGACTTTATAAAAGATTGTGAACCTTTCCCTATAAGTTCTTCAAGCTCATTACCATAATCCCAACTGTAAATTAAATATCTATAACGAGGAGTTTGGAATATCTTCCATATCCAAATTTTAATCGCTTCATTGCCTTCTACAATATACATCTTCCCATTTTTAGTTTTAAAATCGCATCTTTCAAAATCCCAAGCCCATTCCTTTGCAAGCGGTAGCTCTGTTTCTGTTTCTCCTGCTACAACCTCCTGTGGGTCCATAAAAGGGAATAAGCTTTCTTCCATTACAAGCTCACCACCCTTGCCAAAATAATATAAGTTTGTTTATCTTTTGTAGGCAGTATTGCTAATTTATCGCCTTGCTTAAGAGCATCTAAAAAAGTTATTTCAACTTCATTTATTCCTATTTTATCTACAGTATGTTTATGGGTACCATAGTCACCTATGCTTACGTTATTGGTTTCTCCTATTGCAGCCGCTTCTGGAATTTTTATTTCACGTCTGTAACCTTTTAGCAAATAATCAGCTATAAGGATATTGTTCTTATTTATCTGCAACCCTCCAACTCTAATAGTTAGAGGGTTGGGAGATACAACTTCCCCTATTTCTATCGCTGGGGGGTTTGAACTTGCCCCTTGTTTTTTCATCTGCTCTATTAATTTTGAATATGGGTTGTCCTTCACTTGTTCTCTCCTCCCTCCTGAGCATCCATCATATTCTGAAACGATAGCCCAAGCTTCATAGTGTGTTGCCCATCTTGCCAAGTATGCTCATCATTATCTATATAAAATAGCCCTACAAGTCCTGTGTAAGGCTCTTTAATCTTTACCGCGTTACCGGTTATACAATCATTATTGCCAAGCCCTTCAATTTTTGCTGTTTTTTCTATCCCTTTTAGCATAGATTTTGCGGCGGTATTTGCATTAACATTATCTTCTTTTTTATATACATCCTGTAGCATCCCATATTTTCTTATCCAATTAGCGTTCTCAACTCTACCTATTTCTCTACCATTTTTATCATACATTCTTACTCTATTAATCATGCTTTCTATGCTCTCGCTATAAGTAGAATCCGTTAAATTACTTTCACCGTCTAATATATATTGTGATATTGTCTTACCTTTTTCAATTACATTTAACTTTCCATTTTCCATTTTAGGAATATATTTTTTACCATTTCTTTTAGATGCTAAAGTATAGGCTGTTATGATTATTGAATATATGCTTTCTCCATCAAATATTCTGTTTAGAGCTATTCCAGTATTTGCTATGCTTCCTGCCTGTATAACAAAATCCTTACATAATCTTTTAGTAATTGCTTCTGGAGTCATATTTCTAAAATTATATGTTCCTTTACTTTTAAGCAAATAAATAAGCCCATCGTATGCGGTTACTTGTATTTCAGTACCGCTGGTGGACTTTTCTTTAGAAAATACATATCCTTGAAATAATTCTTTACCATCATCATTAATTAGCCTTACAATATCTCCTAATTCTATATAGGCTTTAGGCAAGTAGTAATCATGCGGGGATGCTGCAACACCAAATTCAAGTTTTCTGGCTGCTTGCTTATAATCACCGCTCCAAGTGTAGCTTGTTACAAGCTGTGTAATGTCATCATTCCTATGAATTATTTTCATCAAATCACCAACTTTTGTCCTGGATAAATTAAGTTAGGATTTTTTATATGGTTCTTTTTGGCTATTGTTTTATAGTTCATACCGTTACCAGTTGCTCTTTTAGCAATAGCCCAAAGTGTGTCCCCTTTTTTTACTGTATAAGTTTTAGGGATCGGTTTTGCAGCTGGTCTTTTATTTTTCTGTACATATCCCTTATTTGTTGTTTCTTTTTTTACATTTAGAAATTTATATTCAACTAATCCTAAAGTGAAGTATACATCCCCTGTGCCGTCCTGCTCTTTATAACTAAAGTTTTCAATAGCCATTGGCAGATTTATAGGTGTATCTGTGAATATAGCCCTTATAGGCTTGCCTGATGTTCGCCATTTATTTATCATTTCTACATATTTGTAAGGTTTCATAGCATCGCTTACTGCCAAAAAATTATATTCATTAGCTGGAAAAAAGGATTCTATAGTCATTTCTTTAAGCCCGCTTTTACCTATTAGATTAATTTCGCCTATTTCATTTATATTTACTCTTTTATTTATATTGCTAACCTTTACCTCAAGGTTTGGAGGCAGGACTGGCAATTGAAATTTTTCTTTATTATTTTCCCAGCTTAACCATACTTCCATTACCAATCCCTCCTATATCATGTTAAAGCTTGTTTTTTCTATTTTTCTATATAATGCATCAGCTATTTTATCTATGTCGGCTTCTTCTCTTACATTAAAACTATTGCCTGTTATTAATATGCTTGGCTTGGATTCTTTCCTTCCTTGTTCTTTTGCCATTGCAACTGATTCATCATGCGGATATACTCTTGAACCTTGAGGTAAATCAATTATTTCTCCACCACGTTCGTGGACTTGCACTATTCCGCCTTGCCAGTCCATAGTGCCTTTTGCTAGTTTAGGTATCAGTGGTATGTTTACACCTTTCCCACCAATTTTGGGTACCCACTTCGGTATTTTAATTTTATTTAATCCCTTGATTAAAAAGTTTATTGCACTTATTATTCCATTTACTGCTACAATTGCTCCGTGTTTTATGCCTCCCCACATAGCATTAAAGGCATCTCTAACAGGCTTACATTTTTTATATAGTATAACTAATACCGTTGATAAGCCTACTACCAGTCCTATTACAATTGCTATAGGATTAGCGTTCATGGCTGCATTTAATGCTCGTTGTGCAATTGTCATAGCTCCTGTTGCAATTGCTGAGCCCATCATTGCTGCCTTTTGTGCTATCCACGCCCCTGTTGTAGCTACTATACTTATCACTGTTTTCCAGCCCTGCACCGCATAACGTGCTAAAGATGCAACTAATTGCCCAGTTATTGTTCCTGCTGTGATTACTGCTTGTTTGCTTGCTTTGATTAAGCTTCCTACAAATTGTATTGTAACTTTGCCTCCTGCTATAACTGCCTCTTTACCTGCCTTTATTACACTTGCAACAAACGAAGCCATTACTTTAGCACCGCTTATTGCTGCCTGCGCCCCTGCTTTAACTATACTTTTTATAAAGTTGCCAGCTATCTTTCCTCCTGCTATAACTGCTTCCTTGCCTGCCTTTATTACACTAGCAACGAATGAAGCCGCTATTTTTGCTCCTGATATGGCTGCCTCCTTGCCTGTTTTAATTATATTTGCTATAAAACTGCCAGCTATTTTTCCCCCCGATTTTGCAGCTTGTACTCCTGTTTTAACTAGTGCAGGTCCAAATATAGTTCCTAATATTGCTGCTGTAGTTTTTATTGCGTCCTGATTATCTACTAGCGCATCTTTAAATTCTTCAAATTTTTCTTTTGTTTTTGTTACAGCTTTATCTTTAAGGTCTATCAGATTATCCTTAAGTGTTTTAGCTGTATCTTTCAAGCTATTAAATTGTGCCTCTACTTTTGCCACGCCCTTATCTTTAAGGCCTATCAGATTATCTTTGAGCGATTTAGCTACATCTTTCAAACCGCTAAAATGTGTCTTTACTTCGCTTATTTTAGTTTTTAATTTATCAAAGTTTTTGATTAATAGCACTGCCGCTGCAATTATTCCACCTATAACTAAAGCCACCTTAACGCCTGGGACAAATATTGCTTGCATAAGGGTCTTCCCAATCTTTAGCTTACCTGCAAATAGTCCAAATTTAATAATTAATTTGCCTACCCCTGTTGTCATTCTACCTATTAGCCATATTATTGGCCCCATCACTGCTACCGTTTCCATAAACTTAATTATTGTTTGCTGTTGTGCTGGACTTAAATTCTTGAATTTATCTGTTAGCTTGCTCAAGAATTGCGTAAATTTTGTTATGAGTGGAATTAACTGTATTCCAAATTCTGTGCCCGCATTTTTTAATTTATTAAATTCTATCTTTAACTTTTGTGTTGGCGTTAACAATTGTTCAAATTTTTTATCCGTTAATCCTGCTGTATCCCCCATTTTGCCTAATACAGTACTAAAGTCTTTACTTCCCTTTCCTGTTAATACCATTACAGCATTAAGCCCTTGAACGGATCCAAATAGTTGTGCCATCTTCTCAGCGCTTCCACCAGTCTTCTCCTTTATTTCATCTAGAAATTTAGCCCACCCAACACTTTGTAGATGTGCTGCGCTAAAATTAAGCCCTAATTCTTTTGCTAATTTACTAGCTTGAGCCGTAGGTTTTAATATATTTGAATATGCACCCTTAAGTCCTGTTACTGCTTCACTTGTTTTAATACCGTTCTTAGTAAGTGTCGCTAAACTTGCAAATAGTTCTTTCGTAGATATATTCAATTGGCTTGCAATAGGTATTACATTCCCCAAAGATGCTCCCATCTCCTGAACGGTGGTTTTCCCAAAATCCTGGGTAAGTAACATTTGATTAGATATATCCATAACATCTTCAGTTTTCATTCCATAAGCGTTTAAAGTAGTAGTTAAGGCATCAATAGTTGTATCCATATCTGCAAATCCTGCCTTAGATGTTTTCGCTGCTACTCCAAGAAATTCAATAGATTTACCTGTATCTACACCAGCAGATATCGCGTTGTATTCTGCCTCTGCCAAATCTGTTGCTGCAATCCCTGTTGTATCAGATACACTTAATATCCCCTGCCTTAAACTGGCTAAACTAGCTTTACTAGTATCAGCTATTGTAGATACTTTTGCCATACCGTCTTCTAAATCCGTAGCAGATTTTAGGCTTGCAGTTCCTAACGCAATAGTAGGTAAGGTTACATGAGTAATCATACTTTTGCCAAAGCCTTCTAAATCTTTACCGACCCTTTTAACGTCTTTACCTGTTCTATTGGCAGTCTTGGAAAACTGTCCTACATTCTTTTCTACCGTCTGAAGTGTGGAACTAAAGTTATCTTTTAATTGGATTGCTACGTCTATCACGTTTGCCATTTTCTCACCTGCCTTTTTAGCCATAATAAAAGCACTTACTAAATAGTAAGTGCTAATTGTATCGGTTTATTTAATTTTAACAACTGCTCATCCAAATATTCTTCAATGTTTTCTACTGTATAAGGTATTTCTATCAATGGTATATTGTTTACCCTACAATAATTCCTCCCATACTTTACTATATTATAGCATATTGATGGAGGTTATACTGTGGCATTTAGTTTGTCGGATTCTTCTGTTCTTTCTTTTGCTTCTTTAAGCGCAAATACCCTTGTTATCTTCTTTTCACCATAAGGCATATTAAAATACTCGCTTGGCTCCCATCCTTTGTATCTAAATAAAAAATACATTATTGATACATCAGCATCGGAGCTTATTAGTTTTTTATATCTTCCTCGTCTTTTTCATATCCATTTAATTCGCTAATTTTATTATATAATTCGTCTATTTCCCCACTTATTAATAACTTTTTTATCAGTTCTTTCGGTGTTGGAGCATTGAAATGCTCCATTAATTCCTTATCTTTAAATATAGGGCATCCCTCAATTATTGTCCTAATTTTCATATTATATATTTTGATTTTACTTATATCACTTTTTTTCATTTCTACTGCATCTTCTTGTATTTCTGACATAATTTCTGGGTCTATCGCTTTACATGGAAAAATAAATTCCTCATTATCAAATTTTGCTAATTTCATAGGTATATTTTTTTCAGGCATTTTTAATTTGCCTGCATCCATTTTTAATAATTTTTCTACTGTATTCATTATGCTACCTCCCTAAAAAATTATAAAAATTAAGAGAGCTTACATAGCTCTCTATTATTATTGTATTAAATCTAAAAAGTCCCAATCTGTAAAACTGAACGTTAGAGCTTCTTCACCATTTTTCTTAGCTTCCCAATCTGCTAAAGTTAATTTTTCAAAAGTTGCATCTTTTACTACTATTCTTTCTGCTCCTATTGCATTTGGATCATCCAGCTTGGAAATTATGGTGCATACTGTTTGTTTCCCTTGCTTTAAATTGTCGCTTATTTTTTTAGACATTTCAGAAGTAACCTTGTTCAGTTTGACTTCTCCCTTCCCTTCATAACCTGTCATTTTTTTAGCCTTTGCCAGTCTTCTTGTCATGTTTATGTCTGCATATTGTATATCTACCTCGGCTTTAAAGCTTATTACTTCAGCCATGTATTCTCCGTCTATCCAAACTTCACCCCAAGTTCCATTTATCACCTGTTCTGGTTTATATGCTTGCACTATCGCACACCTCCTATATACTTACGTTTATTTTAAAGTCTTCCATAGCATCCAAAAATTTAGGGTTAGACGCTATAAATACTTTATCTTTTGTGTTAGCTTTTTTTATATCTTGCTCTTCCATACCTTCTACATCTGTGCCTATAGACTTTAGATAGTTTTTTTGGCTATCAATGTCTATAAAAACTTTATTGTACTCAGGTAGAGAATCGTCTAATATTCCTTGTAATGCTAATTCATCGTTGTAAGCTTGTACCGATGTAATAAGTAAGCACTTATTATCATAGCTGTTAGGATATTTGCCTGTATAATTATCTGCTACAGTTCTTTTTACATCACTTTTCCACATATCCATTTTGTCTATTATAGTTATCTTTTTAAAATCTTCTCCTTTATCCTTTGTAGTTGTTACAAGTGAATTCACCCCTCTTGCAATTTTGACTTTTTCTCCATCATTCATTAAAACTAATTTTCCTTCATCTATAGCTTTGTCAAATTCTTCTATAGTTAAATGAGGAACATCGTCTACCTCTGACAACACTTGAAACGTTGTAGACATAGTGAGTGGACATCCTGCGACTATACCTGCTATCCTTGAACAATATTCGGCAGCTGTATATATTTTATCTCCTACTTTTATATCATCTGTATCAAAGTTTATTACACCTTCATGGTCTGCTGTGCAATGTGGCAATACTGCTTTTACTTCCATGTCTTTATTATCTCTTAATCCCTTAACCCATGTTGCCATCGGTAAAACATCGGGACTTTTTATTTGTGGAACTGCTAAATAGTCCCATAAAATAGTCTCTAAATATTTCTGTGCCTCTGTGTAATTAGTTGGGTCTTGCTCTGTCCCTTTGGAAATTACATAAGCTATTACCTTTTTAGGTGTCTTAACTCCACCCATAAAAGCCAATTCTATCTGTTCTTTGTTTTCTTCGCTCAAGTTATCAGGGATTTCATTTATTCCATTTAAAATTATAGGATTTTCTTCTGGAACCTCATCTTCTAATATAAGTGCTACAGTCCCTCTTTCCTCTCTTTTAATCGCTGTACTTCCCAATGTTTTAAATATAATATCTATTTTTGGAAATGGCACATTTATCACTCCTTTAAATTAATTTTTAATTCTCCCGCAGCTTCGTATCCTTCTTCTTTTGTGGTTTCTACACCGTCAAAAAAGTTCAAATCGAATTTAAACTGCAATACTCCATCTGTAGTATCAGCTTCTATGTTTTGCAAAGTTAAGTACCTGCTACCTACCTTTAAAGTCATTCCAAATGCTTTTTTGAGTTCATCTACCATTTTTAAATTTTCTAACTCTGTTTCATTTTTAGAAAAATAATTTATTACAATCATCAATTTGTTTGAAGAATAATTTGTAGTATCGTGGTTAGAATATATTGGGATAATTTGCGTAAAAAAAGAAGGCTTTGCAAA
>DAIUFH010000051.1:0-5976 GCA_036844705.1 Tissierella sp. | reverse complement strand
TGGAATTCTTCTACTCCTTCTATCTTTACATCAAAATCACCCATTCGTTTTCACCTTCTCAGTACACATTAGCTCCATGTTTTCCTCTTTTCCCGATATATCTATTATGGAATTAATGTTTAATTCTTTATCTCCCCATTTTACTATCATAGCTTGATTAATTCCTTGCCTATATCTTGTAGTAATTTTATATTGCATCTCAGGAACTATTTTTTGTACTTCAAAGTATTCTTTCCCTCTGATAGGGCTTACATCAGCCCATAACTCACATAGCTTTTGGGGAACTTGGACTTCTTCTCCTACTTCATTTTCTTCTGTGTGCTTTGGGTCCCATATTTCAATTTTATGCCTATACACTCTGCCTGCAATTATCATCCTATCCTTCTTGGCTAACATTATCTTTCACCGCTTCCTGTATTTGCAGTCTTAATATTTCTCCGTGGAAGTTTTCCATGAAGTATTCCAAAGCATTGTTATAGGCATATCTGCAATAATCAAGGAGAAGGGCTTTAGGTTGCCCCTCCACTTCAAAATCAAGTTCTGTTCCTGTTAGATTGTTAAAGTAGTCTTCCCCCCTATCAATTATCCCTTGGATATAGCTATCTTCATCTTCCCATGTAATCTTAAGGTAGTCTTTTACATCTTCTAGCATAATACCACCTACTTTTTAGGTTCTCTTATTTTTTCAGCTAGCACTCCATATTCTGTTGAGTTTATCTCTTTAAATCTTTTCTCTGTTACGTCTATTATTTCACCTTTTTTATAAATGTTTTTACTATACTTATTTATAAATGTTTTTAATACTTTAACCTTCAACTAAATCAACTCCTAGGCTTGCGGTGTTTCTTGTACTACTTCTACCTTGTGAATTGCTGGTTTTAATTCAGATATATCTGCCACTATAAAAGCATTATTGTCTTTTGCTTGCCCGTGCCCAAGGAACCTGATTTTATAGGTTCTGTAATCTTCTAAAAACTTATATTCATCTGAATATTCTATTTTGCCATCCTTAACTAATCCCATACCCATAAAGTATTTATCAGACATTCCTATTACCGCCTTGCCCTCGCTAACCTCTGTAGATTGTACTATTTTAGTTGGGTATGGTAGTACATTGTTTACATATGTTCCGTCTGCTGCCCTTATAGTTGTTGCTGGCATAATTTTTGTTAAGTAGTCAGTTGGGTTTACTATCATGATTACATTTTTAACTACACGTGGGTTGCCTTTTTCTGTTTTTGATAATTTGGATAATAGTTGTCCATAGCTTATTGGATCTAATGTGGTTACTTTTATTGCTGTTTTGTCTGGATATACACCATCTACTACTGCTCCGTTTAAATCTTTAACCATGCCTATTGGCATATTCTTTCCTGTACCATTTATCATTCCATATTCAAGACCAAATGCTAAAGCTTCGTACATTACTTCCCTAACATATCTGTCTAGCCATACAGGACCTAAATTAAGCATATCTTGTGATACAAGCATAAATGCTGTTAGCTTGTTTTGGCCTAATTGAATATCCTTAAATCCACTTTCTAATTCTTTTGCGATTTCTGAATTCAATGGTCCCCATTGTGCTAATTGTCTAGTATTGGTATTTACTAAAATTCTTGTCAATCCTGTTACATTTTTAAAATCAATAATTGACAACAACTCATGTTCCGCCTTCAAATCCTCAAATACTGAATTAATTATAGTTTCAGGCATTACTACATCTAGGCTATTTATCGAATTTGGTGCTGCTTGCATAGCTTCTATAGTCTTTTGGTAGAATTCTTTTTCACTTGAAGTTAATTGTCTTACCCCTCTAGTTTGAAGTATATCGCTATCCTTAATTGATATAGCTCCTTTAGCTTCGCTCATTACTGTTTGCTCGATACTAGACATATAGTCAGTAAATACTTGGCTAAATTTCTCTGTATCGCCTTCCTCTAGTGCCTGTTTTATTTTATCTCTAAATTCTTCCTTTGTTTTAGTTTTCATATCTGGGTTTGATACTCCTCCCATTATTTATCTTCCTCCTCATTTTTGGCATTAAATAAAGCCTTCATCATATTTAAAGGCTTATTTTCTGTCGGTTTATTTTTAAATTGCTTTTCTAATTTTTGTATTACTTTTTCTGATATATCATTTGCATCAATATTTACTGGTTTTACATATACTTTTTCAGGCTCTTTAGTTACTTTTTGCAATAACTGTTTTCTAATACTTTGAGTTGCTACTTCTTTTTCTTCTGTTTCAATTATTTTAGTTGCAAATCCTTTTTCCAATGCTTCATCTGCATTTAGCCAGCTTTCGTTGTCCATTAGTTCCTTTAGTTCTTCTTCTTTAATGTTGACTATGTTCATATAAGCATTAATACTAGCTTGATTAATTTTGTCTAAATCATCTGCTTGTTTCCTTAAGTCTTTAGAATTTCCTACTACACCACTCCAAGCGTTGTGTATCATTAGCAGGGATGTATTGCTCATAACTCTTTCATCTCCTGCGGCAAATATAACACTTGCTATGCTACAAGCAAATCCATCAGCATAAGTTGTAACTTTTGCTTTATGCCTTTTTAATGCATTGTAAATTGCTAAACCTTCTGCTACTTCTCCGCCATAGGAATTGATGTATACATTGATGTTTTCTATATCTTTGTCTAGTTCCTGTAATTCTTTTGATAGAATATAGCTAGATACATCATTTTCTTGCCATGGCCACGAAGTAATGTCGCCATATATATATATATCTGCTGTTTTATTTTCTGCATCCTGATATAAAGAGTAATATCTTTTATTCACCTAATCACCTCCTTTAAAGCTACTAACCTGTCCATCTTCTGCCACTTTATCTAGCAATTCTAAATTTTTTGTTATAAATCTCATTGCTCCTATGTCTCCTCCTATGGGTTCTTTCCCTAATGCCCTTAGAATATCATCAATAGTTAATGCCCCATTTCTATTTAGTAAATCTATTGAATTAGCTATATCTTTTAAATCTACCGTTTTTATATTTGAAGTGTCTAGCTTTGCATAAGTCCTTTCCTTATACAGTTTATAGCCATACATTTTTCTATTAATTTCATCTGTAATTAATTTTGCTAAAGGATTAATGCAGAAGGTTAAGAAGTTATTTACTGCGTCCTTGGTGTCTACTGTGTCACCTTTCAATAAGCTAGGAGGTATACCATAGGATATAGCCATAAAGTCAAATACATCATCTATAAAGTTCTTTGTTTCTCTGCCGCTGTCGTTAGACTTACTTCCTTTAGATTCTGCTACTTCTGTATATTCAAATCCACTTGTTTCAGGATATACTGCATCCTTTGAAGGGTCCATAAAATCTGCCATTGTTGTCTGTATATGATCTTGTAGTTTTCCTTCTTCTTGCAAGGTCTTAGGTAGATTAGTAGGTATTTTCAATTTTCCTTTTCTTGCTTTACTGTTTTGATAGCCTTTTACGCTTGAATTGATTAGTTTTGTATAATCGTTGCATATTCCATTTATTGCATTACTTATAGTAGAATTATTATCTTTTAAATATAGTACTTCACTTTCTTTTTTTGTATCACTTAATGTATAATCTCCTATGGCAATATTTGTGTAGGTGTTTTCTATAAAAGCAAATTCATTTCTAGTAAAACTATCCGCTAAAAACATTTGATTATCCTGTAGAAGAATTAAAGCTTCTCCCTTTTTCAATAGTTTTTCTATTGTTTCTCTCCAAAATAAGGATGCAGATTTATTTTTATTAGCCTCTACATTTAGTATATAATAGTTTAGTTTTTTAGTTTCCTTGCCATTTTCAAATGTTTGAAACTCCGCCCTAGATATTGTTTTTGTAATTAAATTTACACTAGCCTCCGCTATTAAGGTTTTGTAGTAAATATCATTTGATTCATCTACACTACAAGTTTTTAAAGTTACTTCATCTTTTCCACCAAATATTTTGTCCAAAAAGTCTATTATTGCCACTCACTCACCTCCTAGAATGTAATAGTATCTAATAGCACAAATTCATCTTCTTCAGGCAAATTATCACTAACGCACATAGCCGCTACAAATGCCATAAATCCATCTGTTTTTCTGCTCTTTTCTTCTATTTTCCCATATGTCATATTCCCAGCTGAAGATGTAATTACACAGGCATTGTTTGTATACCATCTCATTAGAGGATTATTTCCCCACACAATATTATGATTTACAAACAAACTTGTAATTGTAGGTGATATTTTCATCTGGTCGCTTGGCCTTATGAGCTTTATATTATTTACCCCTTTTCTGTCAGTATCAAATCCAGCTTCTCTTAATGCCCTCGCTAATAATGTATAGCGATAAAGGTCCATACCCAAAATAGTTAGATTATATTTTTCGGCTTGTTTTGCTAACCATAACGCTGGTGTTTCTACGGGAACCTCTGGACCATCTATAAACGTTAAATATCCTGCCTGATCCCATTCCCTTAATGGAGCTTTTATTCTGGGTAAATCTTTAGATTGACTACAAACCCATGTGTGAGATAACCAATAATATTTTCCCTTGATTCTAAACAATAATCCAGCAGCTACAAAATCTGTAGTCTTGGCATAGTCAATCCCTGCTACACAAGTTTTACCAGCTAGATCTGGTATTTCTTGATTAGTTGCTAATATATTATCCCATGATGTTACCTCCTGGTCTTTATTGCCCTCTGGTCTATTCATTCTTTTGGTCATAAATGCACTATTATTAATTGGGTCGTCTTTATAATCTATATACTCTCTCTCCATTTGGCCCCTTAAATCTTCAAAATAATAAAGAGATGGATTAGCTTTATCCCACATTTTAGGATCGTGGACTTCTTTTTTATTGTCTAGTCTACAAATAAATGGCAATAGCCCATTATCTTTAATGGCACCATTAAGTATTTGCTCTGACCTAGATATTAATTTGTCTAGAGGGCCTTCTCTTACGTCTCCATCTGTTGTAGTGATTGTAGTTCTTGGATTTTTCTTTTTCCCTAATCCTGTCTTAAATACATTTATTAATTTATAGTCTTCATATCCATGATATTCATCAAAATCAACTTTTCCTGGTCTGCCACCATCTTTAGACTTAGCGTTAGATGTTCTAAATCTTAATTCCGATCTTGTTTTAATATTTGTTATTACCTCTTTGTTCCAATAAAAGTGCCTACTTAATTTTTTCTTATTTTCCTCTAGTACATTATATACATCCGCAAATGAGGTTTTAGCTTGGTCCTCTGCATTAGCGCATATGTCAATGTGATATTCTTGTACCTCGTTGTATTCGCTTATAAGAGCAAAATCTTCAAAGGATAAATAACCATTTTTTCCAGCGCCTCTGCCTACATAAATCAATAAATCAGGCCATCTTAAGTGTCCTTTTTGTGTATAAGTGCAATTATGGAGAGTAAAACAAAATACTTCCCAATCAAGTAATTTGAAAGGAAAGTATCTTTGCAGTCCTAAATAATTATTAAGTTCTTCTTTATTTATATATAAATTTTCTTCTTTAAAAGCTTTCTCTACTAGGTCTATCAGTAAAAATTGGTCTTTACATACTGCAATTTTGCCACTTCTAATCCAATCAATGTAATTCTGTATCTCAGGTATTTTAGAGTTTGTCATCTGGATCATCAACTACATTTTTAGCTTCTAGACCTAATTGCTTTAATATTCTTAATTTCTGGTCATTATACATTTTTGCATTTTTGATTGAGGGATTTTCTTTTATTATTGGATTCCCAGAGGACGATAATGTTTTAAAGAATTGGCCACGTTCTTTTATGTCTTTTTGCATTTCTTTTTCTTGCTCACAAAACCAAACATAGTCCTCGACTAATCCAATAAAATGGTCCACATTAGCACCGTTATTTTCTAGCTGTGAAATTAATGATTTTTTTATATTTGCTATACTTGCCATATATCAGTTCCTCCTTTCGCCCAATTTTTTATCACACGCGAAGTTTTTCTGTTTTGTCTAG
>DAIUFH010000050.1:13727-15974 GCA_036844705.1 Tissierella sp. | reverse complement strand
ATAAGATCTACCATAGAATCAATGTTGTCACTATGGTATAGAACATTAGGATTGAGGAATTTTTGTTGTTTTATAAAGTCATCCTCCTCTACAGTAGAATTTATATTAGGAATGATAGATAGAAGTTCTTTTGTTTTCCTTTCACATTCTTTAATTATCTCTGGCAATTGTGATATAATTTCCATAATATCCTCCTTTTGGTCTTATATACAATATAGCATAACAATTCACAGTTCACAATTCACATTGCAATTCATAATTCACAATTCACAGTTCATAGTTCACAATTCACAATTAAAACCCGAGATTCTTCACCTGCGGTTCAGAATGACATTAGCAGTGATTAGTAAGACCCAGGATTCTCGCTGAAATTCAGAATGACGACTCCAGTAGTTGTCATCCTGAGCTGGACAGCAATATCACTGCTTACGAAGGATCTCGGGTCTAATCTTCTATCTTTTAATTCTTAACTCTTAACTCTTAACTCTTAATTCTTAACTCTTAACTCTTAACTCTTACTTCTTAACTCTTAATTCTTACTTCTTAACTCTTAGTTTTTTTCTCTTGTCATAAAGCTACATAAGTTGTAATCTAATATTAAGAGGAGGGATAAAATGGATAAAATAAATGAAATGAATTTCTTAAATGTCTCATTGCCAGAAGATGTTAGAGCATATGTATATGCAGGATATTCTGATAAAGCTAAAGAGCTTATAAAATTATATCTAAAGAGGAACATTACAAGCCTGCTTAAGGAAAGACTTGAGTATGAATTAGTGAGATTAAATATGCTGGAAAGTACCTATACTTATAGTTTTGATGAGGCTTTAGAAAAGTGCAAGAAAAATATTGAAGGCTTTACTGAAGAGGAATTTAGAGGATTAATCGATGAAAGATATGCTGATTGGGTATTCATTAATGGCGAAATGAAATTGGCTAGAAGATTTTTTGAAAATATGCTTAAGGTAAATAAAAGTTTAAAAGAAAGATTATCTGAGAAAGATCCTTATGATAAATCTGAAGAAATAAGAAAAAAAACTGTTGAAGAAATTATAAACAATGATGGTAAGTCCTTTTTTATTCATGTGAAAACTGGTCTAAAGGTAGATATAGACGAGACTATTAAGGGTAATAAGATTAAGGTTCATTTACCTATTCCTAAGGCAGCTGAACAAATTAAGAATATCAATATAATTAAGACTAGCCATGAAGTCAAAAAAATTACACCTGAAAATCATCCGTCTAGAACTATTTACTTCGAGGAAGAATTAAAGAAAAACAATGAATTTACCGTTGAATATTCATATGAGAATCATATTAAGTATAACAACCCTGAATACGACAAGGTATCAGATACTCAACCAAAATTTTATCTAAACGAGGATTTACCACATGTGAGATTTTCTCCATTCCTAGTAAGTCTAGCTCAAGAAATTATTAAGGATGAAAAAAATCCTCTTAGAAAAGCAAGACTGATTTATGATTATATAACTAAAAATGTTCAATATAGCTATATGAGACCATATGCTGCCATTGAATCTATTGCTGAATACTGTGCGTATAATCTAAAAGGTGACTGTGGCGTTCAAGCTATATTGTTTATTACATTATGTAGAATCGTCGGTGTACCTGCTAGATGGCAATCTGGACTTTATGTAACTCCATATTATATCGGATGCCATGATTGGGCAGAATTCTATATCGAGCCTTATGGCTGGTTGTTTGCTGACCCTTCCTTCGGAGGTGGAGCTAGAAGAAGTAATGATACAATTAGCTGGAATTTCTATTTTGGTAATCTTGATCCATTTAGAATGGTGGCTAATGACTACTTCCAATATCCTCTTTATCCAGAAAAGAAATTTTTAAGAAACGACCCATATGACAATCAAATTGGAGAAGCTGAGACTGAATATATGGACTTAAATAGATATGCGAAAAGTATTTTGGAGATAATAGAGGTGAAGGAAATACAAAGATAAGGTAAGAACTAAGAGTGAAGAACTAAGAGTGAAACCCGAGATTCTTCGCTAATGCTCAGAATGACACTAGCAGAGATTATACTGAAAACCCGGGATTCTTCGCTAATGCTCAGAATGACGACTCCTGAAGTTGTCATCCTGAGCTGGGCAGCAATATCACTGCTCACATCCCGGGTTTCACCTTCCAGCTACCTCTTAACTCTTAGTTCTTAACTCTTAGTTCTTATCTCTTAGTTCTTATCTCTTAGTTCTTATCTCTTAGTTCTTA
>DAIUFH010000050.1:0-13627 GCA_036844705.1 Tissierella sp. | reverse complement strand
CTCTTAGTTCTTATCTCTTAGTTCTTATCTCTTAGTTCTTATCTCTTAGTTCTTAGTTCTTACCTATCATTATAATGATTCAATGTATCAACAAACTTTTTCAAATATTCTGCATGGAGCTCGGTAAATCTTTCCTTTATAGGACTGTCTATATCCAATACACCAATTACCTTATCATCTTTAATTATTGGTATGACAATTTCGGAATTTGAGGCTGAATCACAGGCAATGTGACCTGGGAATAGATGTACATCTGGTACTAGTTGTACTTCTCTTGTTGATACAGCAGTACCGCATACTCCTTTTCCTACGGCTATCCTATTGCATGCAGGTAATCCTTGGAACGGTCCAAGAACTAGCTCATCTTCTTTTAAAAAATAAAAGCCTGCCCAGTTTATGTTATCGATACAGGCATTGATAATTGCAGTAGCATTTGATATATTCGCTAAATTATCCTTTTCTGAACTTAGTTGTCCTTTAAGAAGTATGTTCATATATTTAAGTCTTTCTTCTTCGTTCATCTTTTTAATTGGCTCTAATTTAAACATTTTATCCTCCCATCAATAACCTGAAACAAAGAGAATTCTTTGGTTGCTTGACCCTCTAAATGGCAGCGTTAAATCCTTTTTAGTAATATCGAATTCCCCATCAATTAAGATATCTGTTTCAGAAAGTAAGGCTTTATATTCTTCTTTCTTTAACAGCTTTTCATATGTATAGCCAGTATAAGTCACTACATTTAACCCCATTTTCTTTATCAAGCTAGCTAAATAACTACATGCTTCCGCCTGTTCAAAAGGATCCCCTCCACTTAATGTTATACCATCAAGCAGAGGATTTTCCCTTACCTTATCTATTATTTCCTCAATGGTGATTTCATAGCCACCATTGAAATCATGAGTGTGTTTGTTATGACACCCTTTGCAATTGTGTCTACAACCCTGTGTAAATACTACAAGTCTGATTCCAGGACCATCTACTATGGATTCATCAACTATTCCAGCTATTCGTATTTTATCTGTTTTGGAATGAGAAATGCTTAACTCGGTCATGTTCTTCCGCCCTCTTTGCATCATTGAATCTATCCAGAGTCCCAACTAGATAGCCTGTTATTCTTCTAATTCTTTCGAAACCAACGTCACCTTCGTCTTCTTTTCTACCACATTTTGGGCATGTATTTCCTATTACTCCCGTATAGCCACATATAGGATCCCTATCTACTGGATGATTGATAGAACCATATCCAATTCCAGTTTCTTTCATCAGCTTAATAATCTTCTCAAAAGCTTCAATATTCATTGTAGGATCTCCATCCACTTCAACGTAGGTAATATGCCCTGCATTTGTCAATTCATGATAAGGAGCCTCGATTAATATCTTGTTATACGCATTTATCTTATAATATACAGGTACGTGGAAGCTGTTTGTATAATATTCTCTGTCAGTAACTCCTGGAATTTCTCCATAAATATTTTTATCCAGCTTTACCAATCTGCCTGAAAGTCCCTCAGCAGGTGTAGCAAGTAGAGTAAAATTCATCTTGTATTCCTCTGAAATATCATCCATTCTTTTTCTCATATGCCCGATTATCTCAAGCCCTAATCTCTGAGCTTCTTTTGATTCACCATGATGACTACCGATAAGTGCCTTTAAGCATTCGGCAAGCCCTATAAAGCCCATAGATAATGTACCGTGCTTCAATACCTCTCTTACTTCATCTTCACTACCTAATTTATCAGAATCTATCCATATATTTTGTCCCATTAGGAATGGGTAATTTTTTACTTTTTTAGCAGCTTGGATTTCAAACCTTTCCAAAAGCTGAGCAATAATCAAGTCAATAGTATCATCTAATTTTTCGTAGAAGCCTTTTATATCTCCCCTATGCTCAATACCTAATCTAGGTAAATTAATTGTAGTAAAGCTTAGATTTCCTCTTCCATTTACAATTTCCTTAGATTCATCATAAACATTACCAATTACCCTTGTTCTACATCCCATATAAGCTATTTCAGTTTCCGGCTGACCTGGTTTGTAATATTTTAGATTAAAGGGTGCATCAATAAATGAAAAATTTGGAAACAACCTCTTTGCACTTACCTTGCATGCCAATTTAAACAAATCATAATTTGGGTCATCAGCGCTATAGTTTATTCCCTCTTTAACCTTGAATATCTGTACAGGAAATATTGGAGTCTCACTATTACCTAATCCCTTTTCCGTAGCTAGCAATAAATTTTTCATTGCCATTCTACCTTCAACCGAAGTGTCAGTTCCATAATTAATGGAGCTAAAGGGTACCTGCGCACCTGCTCTTGAATGCATAGTATTTAAATTGTGAATTAGGGCTTCCATTGCTTGGTATGTTTTTTTGTCAGTATCAATATAGGCATTTCTCTTAGCAAAACTCTGGACCCTGCTTACAAGCTCTTCATCATTTATAAGTTCATTTAAATATTCTGCTTCTTTTTTTAAATAAACCTCATTGTCATCCATTGTTGGTATATTCTCATAATCATGTTCCAGCATATTGAATATATAATCTAAATTTTCACTTAGATCTAATTCATTTATCAAAAGTTCTATGCCCTTCTTTAGGTTTTCTCTATAGCTTTTCTTGTATGTCTTTCTAACTCCAATAGCCATGCCATAATCAAAATTAGGTATACTCTGTCCGCCATGTTGATCGTTTTGATTTGACTGTATTGCTATACATGCCAATGAAGCATAGGATGAAATATCCTGAGGTTCTCTTAAAAATCCATGCCCTGTACTAAATCCTCTTTGGAATAGTTGAACTATATCAATCTGACAACAGGTTGTAGTTAAAGTTAAAAAATCCAAATCATGAATATGTATGTCTCCTGATTTATGGGCTGCTGAATGATCTGGATTTAATACAAATAAATTGTAGAATTCTTTTGCACCCTCTGAACCATATTTTAACATGGTGCCCATTGCTGTATCACCATTAATATTTGCATTTTCTCTCTTTATATCAGCATCCTTAGAATCCTTGAAGGTAAGATCATCATAAACCTTCATAAGTCTTGTATTCATTTCTCTTACTCTGCTTCTTTCAGCTCTATATAGGATATATTCCTTAGCTGTCCTAGCATGTCCAGATTCTATCAATACCTTTTCTACAATATCCTGTATATCCTCAACTCCAGGAACTTTTCCCTTAAACTTCTCATCACAAAGAGTAATAACTTCTTCGGATAGCTTCATCGATACTTTATAATCTTGCCCTCCAGCAGCCTGAGCAGCTTTAAAAATTGCATTTGCAATCTTCTCTACATTAAAGGGCACTTCTCTGCCATCTCTCTTTCTAATCTTAGTAATCATTTTATGCCTCCTAGTAAAACACAATATATAGTATATATATTATAGCAAAGCTCTATATATAGTTTCAACTTTATTAATTTTATTTAATTATTATGTTAAATAAGTTTATGTTTATATCCACACCTTCTACATAGTTCCTCAGCAACATCTCTGTTGGAAAAGCTATTGTAGATATTAGTAGCCCTAGAAGAATTTAATATATAGTCTAATTTATCCTTGAATATATTCCCTAGATTAATTATTCCTTCCCCATCAAGGCAGCATGGAATGATTGTGCCATCCACCAATATTCCTAGCTGATCTCTAAGGCCATAGCAGAAGCCCTTTTCATCATAAAAATCATTGTTTAAATCGGGCCAAATAAATTCCGAATCTTTATTTAAATATAATCTGTCCCTGATTTTAATTCCCTGCTTTTTACTAAACTCATACAAGATATTATAATCTAAGTCAAACTCATTAAAAAGTCTTTCTGCGATATATTTATTTTTATTAATATTATGTTCGGTATCTCCTCCAAAGTTCCAAAGTCTTAAGGCAACAATCACATCTTTATCCCTAGCTTTTTCAATAAAGCTCAATATATTGTCCATATATTCCTTCTGATTCTCAAAGTCTTCATTCTGTTCCAAGCTGTGTAATGATATGTTTATCTGTCTAAGACTTAATCTCGTCAACAACATGTCCAGATTCTTATTTATAAGGGTTCCATTGGTAGTTATATTTACCTTATAGCCTTTATCATGGGCTAAATCTAAAATTTGAATAAGCTTTGGGTGCAATAGAGGTTCACCTTTAATATGAAGATAGATATGCTCAGTATAGTCCTTAATCCCATCAAGAATAAACCCAAATTCATCTGGCTCCATAAATTTGGGTTCACGTTTAGTCACAGGACAAAAGTTGCATTTTAAATTACATATGTTAGTTATTTCGATATATATCTTTTTAAAACGAATGGTAAACAACTCCTTAATTGTGATACTATTTATTATACTGCCGCGTAATGACATAAAACCCGAGATGCTTCGCAACACGCTCAGCATGACACAACGCTGTTTTCATTCTGAGACTAGCTATATAATGCCCATCACCGAAGAATCTCTATTTTTTATCTCTTAACTCTTAGTTCTTAACTCTTAATTCTTAACTCTTAACTCTTAATTCTTAGTTCTTAATTCTTAATTCTTAACTCTTAGTTCTTAGTTCTTAGTTCTTAGTTCTTAACTCTTACTTCTTAACTATCCTACGCATTCATATCCACATGACAGTATCCGCCAGGATTTTTCTTTAGATAATCCTGATGATAGTCCTCTGCATTAAAGAAACATGCTAAAGGCTTTACTTCTGTAGCTATAGGCTTTTCGTATTTTCTCTGCTGTTCTGTGATGATTTTTTGAATTATTTCCAAATCTGCTTCATCAATATAATATATTCCAGTTCTATATTGATTGCCTATATCTCCACCCTGTCTATCTACTACTGTTGGGTCAATTATTCTAAAAAATCTGTCCAGTAACTGCTCTAATGTTACTTTAGTTTCATCGTATTTTACATAGGTTGTTTCTGCATGACCTGTAAGGCCTGTACATACCTGCTTGTATGTTGGATTTTCAACTTCCCCATTTGCATAACCAACCTCTGTATCCATCACTCCATCAATTCTTGATAAATATTCTTCTACTCCCCAAAAGCATCCTCCAGCTAAATATATTTCCTTCATTTTACCCTCTCCTTTTGAACATTTGAAGCCCTAGATTCCTTGATTCAATTTTTTCATTTTATAAACAGCATAAACTCTGCGTTTTTTAGATTAAACTCCTTTGTTTCCTTATTATATTGTCCATATAGATTATTGAATACAATTTTTAATTGTATATTTTTATTATCAACTGTAAAAGTCATTTTATCAATATCATTTGTTTGTTTATCAGAGTTTTTATTATTATACATTTCTTCAGCAAATTTATTTATGTCTACATTTATAATATCTTTTCCTACCTTTTCTACTGTTAAAATATGGTCTTTTGAATATTTGACCTCTATTTCTTTTTCTATATGGATAGTATCTGTATCCCATGAGGATATATTTAAAAAATAATCATATCCAGAAATATTAATCTGCTTCCCGATATTGTTCAAATAATAGCTAAAATAATCAATATTGGTTGGAGTCCCATAAACAGGACTGTATTCAAAGCCAAGTAGTTTCTTTGTATCCTCTACTTCAAAATCATTAGGCATGGCTTTTATGTCCGCCAAACTGTGATTGTTATTGAAGTAACTTATGATATTACTTATCTCTTTTTGATCATCTTTACTAACATTTGGATTAGCTACTAAAGCACCATTAGTTATCAATCCATTATTTTCAAGAATCCTATTTAATCTATGGTTCTGGCTCATCTTTGACATACTATAGCTGCTTACAGGACCATATAGGGATATGAATATTACTATGGATAATGATATAGGAATTATTATATTCTTTAGAGGTTTTTTAAAGTTGAAATAAAGCATAATACCAAGTACCCACAGTCCCAATACCAAGATATAATACCTGTTTTCTGTGATTCCATATTGATTAATTCTCTGCCATATGGATATAAACATCATTACAAGTATAGGTAGAATGAACTTAGGAAAAAATATTTTAAATGTCTTGGCTAACTTATTCTCTTCTAATAATGGGGTTATTAAAAATATCACTCCAGCACTTACGGCTGAATACCATAGAACTAAATGAGACACCAAGCCCTTTGGCCATACCCAGGTAATCAAAATCTTTATGAAATATGCATACAAAATAACTGTATATACACTTATCAATGGTATAACTATATATAGCAACAATACTTTTAAAGACTTGGAATAGATGTAATCTTTAAAATCATCATCCTTCTCCGGTAGCTTAGATAGAAATAATGATACCCCAAAGATAAATACAACTATAAAAAAAGTATATAAATATATTTTTCCACTGATATCAATATCGAATAGATTATCTACTGTAAAGAAAATTACCGATAATCCAAAATACAATACGGCTGAATACAGTATTGTTATAAATACTCCTGAAAATACTTTTATAACATAGCTTTCATAATTTATATCATTTTTAAGTTTCAATATATAAACAACAGATACTACTAAAAACAGTATAGTGCCAAAAAATCTAGTCATTTGAACCATTTCGAATTTATCTAATAAAAAGAAATAATATCCAATTAAAATTAGTCCACCGATTATATAGGTTAATATGGATTTACCTCTAGCCCTAAACAATCTTTCATTTAGTAATCCTATACATAATGATAATAACAATCCAAGGCCAGATACCATTGTTAACCTTATAAGGTTATCCCTAGCAACATTAGTTAGGTCGTTTCCTACCTCAAAATTATATATCAATAAACCAGTGAATAATATTGATAAAACAATCGTCACTGGAAACCTTTCGAAGCTTTTTCTAGTGTTTAGGATAGTAGCCTTCGCTCGATCTATAAATTTCATATAATAAAAACCTCCTTTTCTAATTTATACCCATATAAAAGGAACCTACTTAGTTAACGGAAGCAAATAGAAATATGTAGTGATTATTTGTTCTCTTAATAACTTAAAAAGTAAGGCTAGGCCTTACTTTCCATGTTTGTTTACTATTATATCATATAAATGAGCTTTTGAAGATAGCCAATCCTCATAAGTATTTACGCTCTTTAAAATCTTTACGATACTGCTATTTAGCAATTTTATATTGCAGCTATTGATTAATTCAATATTCGTTTCAACTCTGAAACATTCTATTATATATCCTTTTATACAACTTATTATTTCATCCTTCTGTGTATCATCTATAGCCTTGCCATCTAAAGTTTTCTCTATTCCATTCATCAATTTATATTCCAGGAATTCTATAAAGCCTTCAAAATCCCCTGTGTTATCATCTTCCTGAATCTCAAATAATATTTTGAAAAACAAATTCCACTTAAAATCTCTATTTATTACCTTTAGAATTGTATTGCCAAGCTCCGCTGAAAATTCATCCTTATAATTAATATCTCTTTCAAAAACTATATAGTTATCAAATTTAATATCATTACGTCCGATTTCATTCAGTCTATTAATAATTCTTATAAAGTTGTTGCTATAGCTTGGTGAATTCTCATCACCGCTTTTCACAAATATGTAATCCACAATTACATCTGTAGACTTCTTAAAATCAATTACAAATCCAAGCTCCTGTCTTACTTTCGTAATATAGATATCGTGAATTACCTTTGATAATAGTGACTTAAGCTGACTCCTTTTAGTGACGGCATTGCTTGTATCCATATCATTTAGATGGTTGTATACAAGCATTAACTGTCTGTCAATCATACCAAGATTATCTTTTATCGAAGACATTATATCTCTGAAGAAATCTTCAGTTATCATATAATTAAAGTTCTTGTACAATACTCTGTGGTCAATATCCCCCCAGAAAACGTTAACCATGGACTTAATTTGAAGTTCAAAATTTACATTGATTCCATCTTTGCTGTATTTTCCATCAATCTTGTATATTTCAAAGCCATTTTTCTGTATCTGTGGTTGTTTTTCATCTAACTTAAGCATTATACTAGAGTTTAGAGGATTAGAAAAATATCCATTTTGCTCTTTTATATCAAACAATTTTATAATATCTTTATAAATCTTTTCTTCGTCTTTAATAAATCTACATTCAATTCTAAAACCTATTAAATCTGATAGATTATCCACCAACTCTTCAGGAGAATTATATAAAATATATAGATTATGTCTCAATATTTTTTCCTTTAAACTATCAGAAGACTTTATTCTATAATTAACATTTAAAAAATGGTCGTTGATAAAAAAACTATTGGTAAAAAAATTATCTAGTTCATCTGCTACTCTATTCAATACATCGCTTTTACTGTCAATAATCTGCAATGTTTTGTCGATAAAATCAAAAAGTTCTAGTTTCAATCCTACCCCTCCATTTGTTTAATAACAAATTAATTATATCACATTATTATTAACTTATTGTTAACAAATGATTACCAAGTAAAAAATCTCTAAGAAAACTTAGAGATTTTAGTTAAAATTTATCATAATAAATTAATTCTTCCGGAATGCCTTTAGAAGTTAGGACTTGAACTACTGAGTCAATCATAGGAGCATTTCCACATAGATAGGCTTCCTTATTGTCACCATCTTCAAGAAACTTATTAATTGCTTTATCAACCCTGCCTACCTCACCTGTCCAATTATCTTCTTCAGTAACCCTAGACAATGATGGTATAAATTTAAAATCATACATTGTTTCTTCAAGTTCCTTGAAGTAATCAAGCATAAATAAGTCTTCAGGTTTTTTGGCGCCAAAGTAGAATCTTGCCTTTCTCTTTATATCATTCTCTTTCATATAATTTAGAAGTGAAAGAATAGGCGCAACTCCTGTTCCTGTAGCTGCCATTACCATTTCCCTATCATTATCCTGATAATAGAAATCCCCAAATGGTCCATTAATATATACTGGATCTCCAATTTCTAGATGCCTATGAACATAAGTAGTTGCTATTCCTTGAGATACATAACCTATTACAAGTTCAAGAAATTTTTTATTTGATGGTGAGGACGCAATAGAATATGCTCTATACACCTCTTCATCATTTCCCTCATAAAGCGGTGCCTTAAGCTGAACATATTGCCCTGGTTTAAAACTAATCTCTGCTCCCTCAGGCAATCTAAACCTTAACAATTTGATTGTCTCAGTTAAATCTGTAATATTTTCAACTACTGCATCATATTCTCTTACATTAAATAATTCTTCTGGAATATGAATTTTTATATCTTGCTTTAACTTGCATTGACAGGATAATCTTTTATGGTTTGCTAAATCCTCTTCTGACATAAATGGAAGCTCCGTAGCAAGGATAGGTCCACCTCCATCTTGTACTTCTACCTTACAATATCCACAAGTTCCCTTTCCCCCACAAGCAGAAGGAATAAAAATCTTTTCTTCTATTAATGTAGATAAAAGTGATGAGCCACCTTTGACGTTCAATTCCTTTTCATCATTTATAGTTATTTTTACTTCTCCATAATTGTTTACAGTTCTATCAGCAATTGTAAGTAAAAGGGCAAATATGGCTGACATCATTGTAAATATTACTGTCGAAACTAATATAGAATTCATAAATATTCCCCCCTACTGTATTTGGACTATGCCCGAGAATCCCATAAAGGCTAATGCCATCAATCCTGTCGTAATCAGGGCAATTCCCGGACCCCTAAGTCCTGCAGGCACGCTGTCCAGCTTTATTCTCTGTCTGATTCCTGCCAATGCAACTATTGCCAGTGTCCATCCAACTCCCGCTCCTATGCTAAAAGCAAAGGATTGAAGAAATGTATAGTTTCTAATAATCATAAATAAGGAAACTCCCAATATAGCACAATTTACAGTTATTAAAGGAAGGAAAATACCTAATGCATAATACAGATTTGGCAGATATCGTTCCAAAATCATTTCCAGAAGCTGTACAAAGGCTGCAATACTTACAATAAAGATTATAAATCTTAAGAATTCAAGGTTGAGTGGTACTAGTATATAATAATATATCAAGTAGTTAATTACTGAAGTACATGCCAACACAAAGGTAACTGCTTCACCAAGACCAAGTGAGGTCGAAATTTCCTTCGATACGGCAATGTATGAGCACATTCCAAGGAAATTTGAAAAAATCATGTTGTTAGTAAATATAGCAGCTACAAATATAATCATAGGATTAAGTTCTATCATTATTTAGCCACCTCACCTTTTTTATTTTGGATATTATGAGCAATCCAAATTAATGTTGCTAATAAGAAGAAGGCACTTGGAGGCATTATTGCGATTGTCCATGTGGTCCACCAATCTCCTAATAATTTAACGCCAAAAAGTGAGCCAAAAGCTAATAATTCTCTTACAACTGCAATTGCTAACAATACTAAGGTATAACCTATACCATTTGCTACACCATCAAGTAATGCAGGTATAGGTGGATTGTTTTGAGCATAAGCCTCAGCTCTACCCATTATTATGCAATTTGTAATAATCAGCCCTACATACGGTCCCAAAGCCTTACTTAGCTCAGGCATAAATGCTCTTAAATATATATCAACTATAATTACATAAACTGCTATAATAAGTACTTGTACCATCATTCTTACATGCTTTGGTGTAAACTCTCTGATAAGGGAGATAGTAAAGGATGATAATCCTGTTACAAAGGTTAACCCCAGACCCATTATTAGTGAATTCATACAGTTGTTTGTAACAGCCAGAGTCGAGCAAATGCCAATCAATTGCTTCAATACGGGATTTTCATCCCATATTCCATTTATCATTATTTTTTTAGGACTATACTTTGACATTTTCATTCCCCCTTTCTCCCTTGTATAAAGCCATAAATGTCTTCATTTAATAGTTTAGCAACTGAATTAGATGTAAGTGTTGCACCTGCTATAGCATCTACATTCCCATTAGCAGCAGGTCTATATATGATAAAGTTGCCATCACTGGCACTTGATAAATCAAGGTTTCTAAATTGGCTTAGATATTGTTCTTCCTCTATTCTGCCTCCTAAACCAGGTGTTTCTTCGTGTTTAATAAATACTATTCCCAAAAGTTCATTATAATCTGTGGAAATAGCAGCATATCCATTTATCTGACCCCAAAGCCCAGGTCCTACCACTGGAAATGCATAGCCTTTGTCCTCCCCATTTTCTTTCAATATAAAGATTCTACTATCATCAAGTATTTCCTCTTCTACATGCTCATTAAATAGCTTTTCAATTTCATTGGCATCAGTAGTTGATACATCAATGTCGAAAACATAAAGAATCTTAGTTCTTAAATCCGTTTCCTGAAGGGTAGCTACTCTTTCCGCTGTACTTTCATTTAAAAAAGCCAGCGCAAATACGGATATTGCAGTTATCAAGGACATAAATATTATTGGATAAAGAAAAGATGATTTCTTCATACTGGCTTTACCTCCTTCTTTACAGCTAATTCCTTCTTTTTGTTCTTAATTGTTTTTACAATTTCGTCAATTATAGGTCCAAAGGTGTTTCCAATTAGAATTGCAAACATCATTCCTCCTGCAAATAACGCATATCCCCTTATAATGACTGTAACAATACCAATTAAAGCTCCAAAGATAACTTTCCCTTCTTTTGTTTTTGGGGATGAGATAGGATCTGTAGCCATGAATACTGTTCCAAATAAAAATCCTCCTGCCAATAATCCATATAATGGATCAGAGACCTTAGCTGGATCAAATAAATATAATATTGTATTTAGGCCTAAAAAGCCGCCAAGACATCCAACCATAATATGCCACGATGCAACCTTTTTGTACAATAAATATATTCCAGCAATAATTATTAGGATTGAACTGGTTTCACCTATTGAACCAGCTATATTACCTGCAAACAAGCTAAGTTTCGAAACTGTCTCTCCTGTGGCTCTAAATAATAGCATAGGTGTTGCCGTAGATACCATTTCAATTCCTTCATTAAGATATGTACCAAAGCCTCCAGGAAATCCTTGTGAAGCATTTACCCATGAAATAGTTAGTTGTGTAGGAAAGGAAATATAAATAAACGCTCTTGCAACTAATGCCGGGTTAAAAATATTTTTGCCAAATCCTCCATAGACTTCTTTTCCAAACAATACACCAAATACTATGCCAACTACTGCAATCCAATATGGTGTTGTTGGAGGTAATGTCATGGTATATAAGATACATGTTACAAAAATCGCCTCAGAAATTTTACGATTATAATGCTTTTCAAATAGCCATTCAGTAGCTACTCCAAAGATTGTTACAATAGCCAGCAACAGCAATACTCGTAACCCAAAAAAATAAGTCCCAGCTATTATTAATGGTATGAGTGATTTAATAACTGTTCTCATCATCTTTTGTTTGATAAAAAGCTTTTTTAGCTGCTCACTAGACAAAGTACCACCTCCATATGATAAAGTTTTATTTTATAATATTATAAATATTATGTTCATATAGATAAATACCACTAAAATACGGATTTAAACAAATACAAATTATTTTGAACCATTTAAAAATAGAGGAGACTTATGCCTCCTCTATTAGAACATTTCTACTTTATATTTGTTTTTTAGTTCATCTAACTTTTCTATATAAGCATTCTGTTGCTTCTTTAATAGTACTTCCTTGTAAACTTCCTCTTTAACATCTTCAAATTCACTTTCACCAGCAGGATTTTTCTTTATCAATTTAATGATATGGTAACCAAATTGAGTTTTCACCGGAGCAGATAATTCCCCTTCTTCCATACTGAATACAGCCTCATCAAATTCTGGAACCATTTGTCCCTTTGAAAATTCTCCAAGATTTCCTCCAGCTTCTTTAGAAGGACAAGAGGAATATTTCTTAGCAGCATCTTCAAAGCTCAAGCCCTCCTCTATTTCCTTTATTACTTCATTAGCCAAGTCAATTTTGTCTACTAATATGTGGCTTGCTATAACAGTTTCAGGCTTATTGTATTGATCCTTGTTCTTTAAATAGTGTACAGCCAACTCATCTGGTGTAGCTTCTATTTTTGAGATAATTTTATTTACAGCATAATCCTTTAATAGATTTGATTTAGTAATTTCCAAAACATCTTGGAATTCTTCATCACTTTCAAAATCTTTTTCAACTGCATCTAGATACAATAATTCCTGGTTTACAAGCTCATTTATTACTCTTCTTATTCCTTCGGGTGACTGAAATTGCATTGCCATTTGGGGACCTATATCATTTAAGTACTTTAGTACATCATTCTTAGAAATCTCCTTTCCATTGACAATCGCAACTAATTCTTTGTTATCACTCATTAATCTACCTCACTTTATCTTTATTTAACTTAAGTTTTAGTGTATCATATTATAATTAAAAATAAAACCTCTTAGGGGAAATCCCTAAGAGGCAATTTGATTTCGGTTTATTATAATACAGTGATATGTTCAGCTTGAAGACCTTTTTGTCCTTCAACTACGTTGAATTCTACTGATTGGCCTTCTTCTAATGTCTTGAAACCTTCTTTTTGAATTTGAGAAAAATGTGCAAATACATCATTTCCTTCTTCAGTTGTAATAAATCCAAATCCTTTTTCTGCGTTAAACCATTTTACTGTACCCTTCATAGCATATACCTCCAAAATTTATTTCTTTAATTCATGTAATTCTCCAACAATAAATTTCGTAACCATATGCTTGATG
>DAIUFH010000049.1:0-16025 GCA_036844705.1 Tissierella sp. | reverse complement strand
AATTCACAATTCACAATTGAAACCCGAGATGCTTCACTACGTTCAGCATGACAGTACTGTTTTTGTCATCCTGAGTTTTCAGTGCTTCAGCATGATACTACTGTATTTGTCATCCTGAGTTTTGCAGTATGATTACTGCTTTCGAAGGATCTCGGGTTTAGTTCTTAGTTCTTAACTCTTAGCTCTTAGCTCTTAGTTCTTAACTCTTACTTCTTAACTCTTAGTTCTTAACTCTTACCTATATCGCCAGCCCTCTTCTTCTTAAGAATACCTTTACATCGACTTCTATTTCTATATCAGGATATAGTACTTCCCAATTATCTTGTATTTCCTCCCACAATTTCGGATGGTATTTACTTATATAATTTCTTAGTTTAAACATATCCACCCCATATTCTTTTTGAGCTTTTTTAACTAGCTCATCCATATCTACCTTGACTTCCTGTGCTACAGCATTTTGTAAAGCATCAAGCATTTCACCTGTTTTGATGGCCATGTTAGGCTCTAATATGAAACTATGGATATGTCCTTCAAGTTCTATATCAAATTTTATCTTTAAATTTTCTCCTTCATTTATAAGTTTTTTCTTGGATTTTACACCTGTAATCATAACAGATAAATCTGCACCATTATAAGTTGCATCAATGGTATCCTGATTTATTTCATCATTCATAGTAGCTAAGACTCTTACTTCCATAGGTTCTAAATAACCAATAAGGCTATAGTCTTTTAATATGGCTCCACCACTTATAATAATTTCCTCTTCGCCTGGCATTGCTAATGGCACTATGGCTACATCACTTATGTCCGTTGCCTCTATAAAATTCATAAAATTAATGGGAATAAACATGGAAGACTTCTGTTTATTGTTCAGCATACTGTTTAAAGATCCCTCTATGGCCTGCTGCCTTTTTGATTCCAACTTTGTGCTCAATAATTCCTTAGCATTATCCTTTACCAATAGCATTTGTACATTTTTACTAATAATAAAATCTCTATTTAAACTATCCACAATTTCTCTCATGGATTTGCTATCTTTTGCAACTTCTTCTGACAGCAAAACTACATTAAGAAGCTTTAAATAAATTGGTCTTTGTAATCTAGAAGTAAGTTTGTGCATTAATTCAAATATGCTATTTGCTGTATCATCTATTATAAATATAGGATCCTCTGATGTAGCATTTTTACCTATAGCTGCAATGTTAGGATATGATATTGTAAATAAAAATTTTCCTTCCTTATCTTGATTATGATTAATATCTACTCCTATAGAATAAGGAAATATTCTATCTTCAATTTCTATCATGTCCCAGCAGCCTGTCATCATCAATGTGGAAAGTATAATTAAAATTATAAGTAATTTTTTCATCTTTCCACCTTCTTTCTTATGGAGCCCACTATTAGAATAAGAAGAGGGAGCAAGACAATACTAATTACAGCTAATATGTCATGGACATGTCTCAAATCATATAACAATTGAATAAAATTTTCAGGTAACATAGCAATAAAATAGATTACCGGAATAAGAGCCCAAATAAAATACTTATGACTTTTGGTTTTAAATAATTTAGATAATACCTTCCCAGCCCCGAAATAAAGGGGAGCAACCGTGGAAAATACTACTATTACCCAAAGAGCCATAATCAGTCCATCTAAGTTTTCCAAAAAAAATCCCGGTAAGTCCAATTGTCTAATTAACATTAATACAGGATAAACCTGATGCTCCAATTGGTTCAAGCTAAAATGGGCTAGTGACATTATGAATATGACAGTATAGATTATTGTAATAGTCATTATTCCCAATACTCCGGATTTAACTATATTTTGTTTATCCTCAACGTAAGGGATAGCAAAAAAGATTAATTCCATACCTGCAAAGCTAAAGAAAATATTTCCCGTGCCCTTTAGCAAGTCTTTAAAACTAAAGCGAAAAACCGGCAAAATATTTTCGAAGTTAGCACCGGGAATTGCTATAAGTACTATAATAAAGGCAAAGGCAATTATTATTGGATATACAAAGTATCCTGCCCTTGCTATAACATCTATTTCATAAGTAGCAATATATGATGATGCAATAATAAATGTTATAACTATGAATTCCAATGGAGTTGTTTGTAATAGAAATATCTTAATCAATTCCCCTAGGGTTCTAATGACTACTGCTAATGATACTATCAAATAACTAAAACCAATAATCATAACTATTGTAAAAAAAAAGGAGCCAAGTGTTGCTTTTCCGATCTCAAATATATCCATTCCCGGATATAATTTGAATATTTGATTGTACATCAGTAGTAATGGAATCATTAACATACCTGCTATTATTATAGAAATCCATCCATCAGAACCCATAGTGTCAGCCAAAGTATTTGGTACTGATAATATACCAACACCAATAACCGAAGAAACTATTAGCCCTCTAAGGTGCAGATGTGAAATTTTAGTATCTTTATTCATTTTTTATTCCCTCTTTTCATTCTAATTCTATTTTGAGGGTTTGAAAAACCAGGGCGCATCCACAGTCTTTGAACTGGCGCCTTAACTAATGTATCTTTTAAATCCCCTTCCTCTACACCTAGTCCTGCATATGGAGATGCAAAAGGAACACCAAAACTGTTTAATATGACAATATGACTGCCAAGAAGGATTACACCCAGCATTATCCCATATAATCCTAAAATACCAGCTAAAACAATAAAGGCATATTTGCATAATCTCAATGCAGCCGCTAATTCATAGGAAGGTATTGCAAAGGATGCAATAGTTGTAAGAGCTACTATGATTATCATTAGATTGCTTACTATACCAGCTTCTACTGCAGCCTGACCTATTATCAGTCCTCCAACTATGCCTATTGTGCTGCCAATTGGTCCTGAAATTCTTGTACCGGCTTCTCTGATTATTTCCATAATAAGCTCCATACCCATAGCTTCAACTACAGCTGGAAAAGGTACATTTATCCTACTGGCTGCTAAATAATATATCAATCTATTGGGCAATAATCCCGGATGATATGCAGTGATTGCTACATACAATGCTGAAGGCAGTATCACTAAAAATACTGCTAGTATCCTCATAAGCCTTATAAATGAGGCTTCTGTCCAACGCGTATAGTAATCTTCAGAGGATTGCATCAATGTCCCTATAGTTGCTGGCATGATCAATGCAAACGGCGAGTTGTCTACTATCAATGCTACTCTTCCCTCATACAAAGCGGCTGCTACAGAATCAGGTCTTTCTGTATTTTCTATCTGCGGAAAAATGCTCATGTAATTGTCTTCAACTAGGTACTCTAAAATTGAGCTATCCAATACTGCATCTATATCTATATTATTTAATCTTTTCTTTACCTCTTCCAATATTTTAGGATCAACTATATCTTCAATATACATAATTGCAACGTCGGTTTGTGATCTTCTGCCTACTCTAACCATTTTTACCTTAAACTTTGTATCCTTTATTCTTCTTCTTATAAGGGTTGTATTGGTTCTTAATGTCTCTGTAAAACCATCTCTTGGTCCTCTGATGACAGTTTCAGTCTCCGGTTCATTGATAGCTCTCAATGCCCAGCCTCTTGTTCCAATTATGATACCGGTATCTATTCCATCCATTAAAAGTAAAGTCTCTCCGGATAATATCTGGTTAAATATCTTGTCATAATCATCAACTAATTTGACTTCAGAATTGGAAATTCCTTCATCCAAGATATATTTTAAGAATTCCTCCTTAAAATTATTGAGATTTTCTATATTTACTTCGCTACTTTCTATCATGGTCTCTATTGCAAAATCAGAAATTTCTAGTTTTGATGCTAGACCATCTATCATGACAAAGGATACTTTTACCTTATTTTCATCACCTATTTCGAGATTTCTATAAATAACATCATCACAATCTTTAAGTTGTTCTTTTACATATTCCAGATTTTTTTCTAAATCTGACGATACCTTGAATCCCATAAAAATATCCCACCTCCGTAACTTATATGGTTACCAAAAGGTGGGAATCTTATTCTAAATAGTTGTGCATTTATAAACCTTGTCAATCCTTTTTAAAAGAGCATCAAATGCTTTATTCATTTTACCTAAGTCATGAAATAACCCAAATACCGTTGGTCCGCTTCCACTCATTATCGCATTGAGCGCTCCGTTTTCAATCATAATCTTTTTGATTTCTTGTATTATAGGATGTTCTTTTATAATAGCATCTTCCATTTTGTTTTTCATTTTTTTTGCTACACAGGACAAATCATCATTTTCCATACATTTTATAAGTCCGTCAATGTCATATCGGTAAGAGTTTAATTTTATTTTGCCGTATGCGTAGGCTGAAGATATGCCAATACCAGGATTGCCAAGAAGAATATATTTGTCCTTAAAAGATTCTATTGGGGTCAATATTTCTCCTATTCCTTCTGCTTTTGCTGTCCCTCCTAATATACAAAATGGGACATCAGCTCCTAAAGACAATCCTATCTTCATCAATTCCTCTTTTGTATAATTTAAATCCCATAAACGATTTAAAGCCTTTAGAGTTGCAGCTCCATTTGAGCTTCCCCCTGCAAGTCCTGCTGCTATAGGAATGTTTTTTTCTATTTTTACTTTGATTCCTCTATTTATCCCAGATATAGATTTCATCTTTTCCCAAGCCTTGTATATAAGGTTTGAGGAGTCTAGCGGCAATTCTTTATTATCTGATTCAATGACGATTCCATCATTTATTTCAGTAAATATCAATTTATCCTTTAAACTTATTTGCTGCATTACACTCTTTATTTCATGATAATTGTCAGGTCTTTTATATAATACATCAAGGGCTAAATTAATCTTACCGTATGATTCGATAGTTAGTTCTCTCATAGGTTTCTCCTTTAGTTAATATAACCCATTTATTATACCACAATAAAAACATTAATTACAATTCACAATGCACAATTCACAGTTCACAATTGAAACCCGAGATTCTTCGTGAGCAAACATTATACTGCCCGTCTCAGAATGACAGTACAGTATTTGTCATCCTGAGTTGGGCTGCGGTGCCTTACTTACAAAGGATCTCGGGTTTATATATTGAAACCCGAGATCCTTTGCTGGCAGACATTATACTGTTCGGCTCAGAATGACAGGTTAGGGTCATTCTTTTGGGTCAAAAGACGGAAATCCTTCAACTGCACTCAGAATGACGTTGATGTCATCCTGAGCAAAGCGAAGGATCTCGGGTTTAAAGCTCTTAACTCTTAGTTCTTAGCTCTTAGTTCTTAGTTCTTAGCTCTTAGTTCTTAGCTCTTAGTTCTTAGCTCTTCACTGCTTCTATATAGCCAGCTCTTCTATTTTCTTCTCAATTATAATCTTGTCTCCAGGGTGAATCTCTCCTGAGGTGCTGTTGTTTGACAGAAGAATTTCATCAGTTGTTGTTTTATATCTTTTGGCTATATCCCAAAGAGTATCTCCTTTTTGAACAAAGTAGATAGTAATGCTTGGTTTGTTTTTATCATCTATTGGCTCAGCAATTTCCTTGATTTCTCTTATGCCATAGATTTTTCTGTTTCTACTCAAACCTATATCCAATAAAACCTTACTGTCTATTTCCAGACCATCTCTTTTTATATTTGACTTAAGATCAAGTATTGAAGATTCTACGCTAAGCTGCGCATTTTCCGCAGCTTCTTCATAAATACTTGAACTAAATGGAAAATCTGTTTTATAGGTGCTGATTTCTTCAGACATCCTGTCTATGTATTGAACATCTAAAGACAAGATTCCATCAACATATATAGCATCTTCAACTATTTTCCTGTCAAAAGTACTTACATATCCATCTATATCAAGGATTTCAAGTGCATCTATATTGTCAAGTTCAACCCTAATATCCTCTGTATGCTTTATTTCTTTAATGTCTTCATTTATATTTATTTCTTCTCTTTCTATTAGCAGGTTTTCCTTTGTGGAGTAGGCATCTACAATTACTTCTCTGGATTTCTCCTCGTAAGCCTTTCCAATTACCCTAATCTTTAATTCTAAATCTATAAGCTTTCTTTCTCCCAGCTCATTGCCTACTACCTCATAGTTTCCTTCAGCCACTTCATATTCAATTTTACCCGTAAGTAGATTGGTCACCCCAGGCATTTCTACAAAATGATTGAATGGTATAGTATGATTAATTGAATTTACCTTGTTTCCGCCATAATATACTATGTTAACAATAGCTTCTCCAGATGTAATAATCCTATCCTCCGCTACCATTGATTCTACTTCATTTGTCTTGGCATTGAACTTAAGGATCTCGTCAATTTCAGGATCATCTTCACCAATTTTTAGTATCTCCTTGACTACTGCATAGGAAATCTCCCTGCCCTTAACTTCCTTATAGTTAACACTTTCTTTGAGCATTTGCAAAGAGTCCTTAGCTTTAATTTCCTTTATGGTCTCTTTTGTACTGAACTCACTTACTTCACCTGATAGGTTGACAAATGCCTGTAGGCCTATCCTTGACTCTTCTTGATCCCACTGAATGTATTCGATTTTGGATTTAACCCTACTAATCATGTCTTCATCAATACCCGGTATATCCATTTCCTCTCTAAATTCCTTTAGGGTCTCCATGGTATGGATATTGTTTTCTTCCTCCGTGCTCTTATAAAGAATGTTAAATCTTGTAACTCCATTGACAATAAGCTTATCCTTAATTAACTTGGTGTTAAGGATGTCAACTTTACCTTGCACCCACAAGATTTTCTCTATATTAGGTTTTGTTGGGCTTATATAAACTTCCGTCTCAACTAAAGCTTGAATCTCATTGCTACCTTTTAGCTCTTCTACCTTAAAGGCCTCTTTAATAAGTTCAATGGCCATATTATCCCCCCTAATTATTCCTATTATATCCTATGAAAATATATATGAATTAATGTCCAAATTTATGAATAAGGGGTAATAAAAATAACTGTACCTCTTGGCACAGTTATCTTTTTAAGAAATTTTTTCTTCCTTTTCAGTTTCGTTACATATAGTTACTTCTACTGCTGAAGTCAATACGTCAGAGTAAGTATAAGACACTCTCCTGATGCTGTCATATTGATTGCATACTCTTACTACAAACAAACTGGGATATGCAGATTCAAGTATCCCTTCTTTCACTGATGTCTTCTTTCTACCTTTGTTTGCTTTAAGAATTACTTTTTTTCCTATACATCCCTCTAAATCTTTCCGAATTTTTGCTACACTGTTCATCTCCAAGTATAATGACCACCTTCCTTAGGAATCTCCCATAGGGGCGATGGAGTGTATAGGGACACTCATCATGGTTAAAATTATAGCATACTCTAGTAGTTTTGTCAAGTAAATGAAATATTATACTATTACTGCATTCCTTTGTCAATTGATTAGTAATAATTAATTTTTTAAAAATATTTAATAATTTTTTTGTCATATTCCATTGACAAATCTATATGTGAAGTAAAGTTGATGCTACCTCAAAATATACTATCAAAGATAGAGCATCGACTATAGTAGTAATCAATGGCCCAGCCATTATAGCAGGATCGATTTTCAAACGTTTAGCTAATAATGGCAGTATTCCACCTATGATCTTGGAAACAATAACTGTGAATACAAGTGTTAGTGAAACAGTTAAGGATACTAATGGATCTACCTTTTCCAGTAATCTCAACCTCGCATAATTAGCCGCTGCTAATACTATACCTACTATTATGCTTATTCTCAATTCTTTCCAAAGTACTTTCCATACATCCTTTAGAGTTATTTCTCCGGTAGCTAATCCACGAATAATCAACGTTGAAGACTGACTACCAGCATTACCTCCTGTATCCATTAGCATAGGTATAAAAGTAGCCAAAACAACTACTGATTCAAGTACATTATTGAATCCGGCAATGATTCTGCCTGTAAATGTACCGGAAATCATCAATATCAGAAGCCATGTAATCCTATGCTTTGCAAGGGTAAATACATTTGTATCTAGGTAATTTTCATCGGATGGAGCCATAGCAGCCATTCTCTGGAAGTCCTCTGTAGCCTCTTGTTCCATTACGTCCATAATATCGTCAACAGTTATGATTCCTGTAAGCCTTTTTTCTGCATCTACAACTGGTAATGCCAAGAATCCATATTTTTTAAATAGAGCTGCTACAGTTTCCTGGTCATCATGTGTATTGACATATATTACATCATCCTCCATCAAATCTTCAATCAACATATCATCATCTGATACAACTAGTTTTCTAAGGGATATAATCCCCTCAAGTGTTCTATTTTTATCTGTTACATAACATGTATAGATAGTTTCTTTATTTAACCCAGTATCCTTAAGATGTGCCAATGCCTGTTTTACAGTCATTGTTTTCCTTAATTCTGCATATTCTATAGTCATTATACTCCCGGCAGAATCAGGTGGGTACTTAAGGAATTGATTAATCAATTTTCTTTCTTCATGTGTTGAATTGGCAAGGATTTTACTTACTACATTAGCAGGCATCTCCTCGATCAAGTCAATCATATCATCAAAAAACAATTCATCCATAATATGCTTTAGTTCTTTATCAGTGATAGCATTGATAATGTCTCTTTGCTGTTCTGATGAAAAATGGGCAAATACATCTACGGCAAGATCCTTTGGCAGCATTCTGAAAATAAGCAAAGTAGTATTTATGTCCAATGGATCCAATATTTCAGCTATATCTACCTCATTCATTTCTGATAATATTTTTTTTAGCTGAACATACTTTTTTTCTTCAATGAGTTTTAGAATGTTTTGTTCATCCATACTATTCCTCCTTAATATGAAATTAGTTGGAAGACAAATCTAGAGCATTAGATTGTGGATCTTCCAGCTTTGTTAAATTTGTGTACTTCTCGGGTAAAGGACCAGAATCCACAACCCCATCTCCCTTCATTCTATATAGTTTGTTACAATAAGTTAATTATAACATATTTTTTCTCCAAATCAAAAAAGATAAGCTTTGAAGCCTATCTTTTTTTTAACTGCAACCTTCATCTGACCTATCAGGCGTAACATTAAAGCCTCTTCTTAACCAGTTGTCACTATAGTCTACAGTAAACTTTTCATAATTATCACTTAGCCCATTTTCAATCACAAAATTGAATTCATCCACCACAAGCTGTTCGTCGTCATCTTTAGGCTCATCCAGAGCCAACCCAAATGATGGGCCGCCTCAGCCATATGCGGCTATATAAATTCTCAAAGGCTTTTCTGTGTTTTTAGATTCTAATACTTTTTGTAACTCGGTCTTAGCTGACATAGTAATATCTATTTTCATAATATCCCTCCTTGAATATTTATACCCTATGTGGGTATTGGCAATCATATTTATATATTATATCCATTTATTTCAGTAATTGTTATTGTGATATTAATATTTACTTGATTCACAATGCACAATTCACAGTTCACAATTAAAGGGAAAAAGGAGACTCCCCTTGCGGAAAATCTCCTTTTTAATTCTTCTTTTTAAAGCACCTAATTTCACATTCACTTCTTACAATTGTGAACTGTGAATTAATCTACATTGCTCTTCCTGGCATTATTGCATCTACTATACCTATAACTAGAGCTCCTATTAGAGCACCCCAGATAGATATGTTAAATCCAGGTACTATAAACTTGGTAACATAAAGTATAATTGCCGCAACTAAGAAGCCTGATAATCCTCTTCCGAATGGGGACGCATTAACTCCAGTAAATTTCTGGATTAAGTAGTCTAAAACCCCAATTACAACTGCTGACAATAATAGACTCCATAGACTATCTATAGTAAAGCCTGGTGTTAGGAATGCAGCTATAGCTACAACTATTGATGTGATAAGAACTCTTAACAACAATTCACCTATGCTAAAATCATTATCCCGTCTTCTGTCATTATTCCTATCCTTATCTCTATTTCTTTCATTGTTTTCCATAATTTCACCTCCTTTTATAATGTTCTCCAAGGAGGATTATTTTTATACTTAATTAATATTTAATTTAATACAAGAAATAATATAATAGTACTAGCAAGATTAAAAAAGATATGCTACTATATTAGTATGAATTAAAAATTAACCAACCTATATAACAAGGAGGTATATGATGGAAATCACTAAGGATATGCTTATTGGTGAATTGATTAGAAAAAAACCTGAAGCCATAGAAATACTTATGAGATTTGGTATGGGATGTATTGGTTGTCCTTCAAGTCAAATGGAAAGCTTAGAAGAAGCTGCAATGGTACATGGTTTAGATTTAGATAAACTAATAGTTGCATTAAACAATTAATTAAAATGGGAAGAGTCTGGTACTCTTCCCATTTTATATTGGTAACACTTTATTCACTTAGCAATGAATCTAATTTATCTTTATCAAACCCAACAATTTCCTGTCCATCCACTATTAATACAGGAACTCCCATATGTCCCATAGACATCAACTCTTTTCTTGCGTCCTTATCTGTTTGAACATTTTTCTCTGTATATTCTATTCCTTTTTCATTCAAATAGTTTTTTGCCAAGGTACAGTATGGACATGTATTACTTGTATAAACAACTACGTTTGCCATATTCACTCCTCCTCCTCATACTCTAACCCTATAATACCCCATATAGGTATACTTGTCAATTCAAAATCCTATATTATTTTACCCATATGAATGTATAATAATCAAGTACAAAATTTATTCTGTGGGAATCATTGGATTTATAGGATAGATGACTTCTCCTGTAAGTGCATCAATGTACAATAACCAATACCCTGTTATTTCACTCCCCGGGAACCATGTATTAAATCCAGTAGCACCTGAATGTGGATGTTCATCCTTATAAAATGCGCCGGGCGCTGCATATACATAATATTTGACTTCATTCCCAGATTCGTACATACCAAATAGGTAATGTCCATAGGAACTCATTAAATCCGTAGCCGTAGTTATATAATTTTGTCTGGCATAGCTTTGCCCGTTATTGACCACATATCCAAAGTATGGTAGAAATCCTTTATCCTCATACTGATAATCAATTCTCCACCAGCTGTATCCATCTAAATTTATTCTGAATGGGTCTACTTGTGCAAAATATCTGAGGATATTGAGTATATAACTTGTAGTCTGGTTTCTTTGAATTATTCTCCTATTTCTCTCATAATCCATATTTTTGATTTCTAATACTTCCTCATTGGATTCCCGGTATTCCATAAGAGGCTCTAATTCTTCAAGAGGCTCTATTTCTTCGGCAACCGGATCAGATTCAAATTCAACTATTTCAGGCTCCATTGTTTCAGGTTCTATTGTCTCATATTCTATTGTTTCAGGTTCTATTGTTTCAGGTTCTATTAATTCAGGTTCTGATTCAAATTCACCAATTTCTGGCTCAATAGCTTCTGTTTCAAAATCTTCTGGATTTATTGGTTCAAAGGCTTCTCCATATTCTACTGCAACAGATCCAAATTCCTCCATAGGCTCAGGTTCCACAAATATTTCTTCAGGCTCTACTGCTTCAGGTTCTATTGAGTCTGATTCTATTGATTCAGGCTCTATTGATTCAGGCTCTATTACCTCAGACTCTATTTCTTCATATTCTATGTCTTCAGGCTCTATGGCTTCAATTTCCAATTCTTGATTAATTTCCATAATTGGTTCGAATTCAGGTTCGAAATCATCCCCTGTTTCTACTTCTATAAACTGATTGAGCTCTATATTTGTTTCCGCATTTTCTAAGGGTTCAAAACTATCCTCAGTATCTATAGTTTCGACCCTAACTTCTTCTACTACTTCTTCAACTTCATTAGGAATTTTTTCTATTGCTCCAGGTACTTCTTCAACTTCTGGTACTTTCTCTGCAGCTTCTGGTATTATTTCTTCACTTTCAATTGTTTGATCAGATGCCTCAACATATGGTTCAACTTCTTCTACATAGTTTTCTTCTACTGAGGCAGGCTCTTCTTCTACTGCTTCTGGTGCTTCCTCAATCTCATTCGGAATTTCTCCTACTGGACTTGGCTCTTCACCTTCCAATTCCACAGCTTTCATGTTTACAACAGGCTCTTCTTTCAGCAATAGGCTACTAATATAGTTTTCTAAAGAGCCATCTTCCTTATCCAAATATCCACCTAACAGTACATTCTTCCCTCTGCTTATTACGATTCCATTTAATTTGTCAATGGAAAAACCGCTGGCTTCTAAATCAGATATATTAAATGTCAATTCTTCTCTACCTTTACCATTTTTTTCGGTATATACCTTACCCAGCTCAAATTCTTTTTCCCTGTCCACTATCATTACACTATAAACTTGTTCTTCTTCAGCTTTTTCTAGAGATATGGATAAACTCCCCTTCAATCCCTTGATCTCTATCTTACCGTACCCTTTCGGGTTAAACCCGGTCATGTTTGAGAAGTCCTTCTTAAATATAATGAACTTCTTAGTATATCCTAGGCTCCTAGACATAAAAAACCCCCCTATTAAAACTCTATATCTATTTATATGTTTAATAAGGGTAAATTTGTACTAAGTTTAATAAAATCTTCTATTGAAATATTTTCTGCTCTCTCGTCTGGTCTAATTCCGCTTTCTACAAGAGCATTTTTAATTATTTCTTTATCGATATCAAATCCATATGTGGAAAGTGCATTAATTATTGTCTTCCTTCTTTTAGAAAATGCAGCTTTTACAATCTTGAAAAACTTTTCTCTATCTATATCCGGTAAGTCTTTTTTCAACTCCAGTTTAATAACTGCAGAATCAATTTTCGGCTGTGGCATAAAAACAGTTTTGGGAACCTTTACTACTATCCTCGGGTTTGAATAGAAGTTTACAAATATTGACAATGCACCATAGTCTTTACTTCCAGGGCCCGCTGACATCCTCAAAGCTACTTCCTTCTGGACCATTACGCTAATTGATTCTAAATTTAAATCTTCTTCTAAGAGCTTTCCAATTATTGGGGTTGTAACATAATAAGGAAGATTTGCAACCAGTTTCACAGGGCCGCCTTCAAGCTTTTCTTCAATTAGTTTTTTTACATCTGTCTTCAATATATCCCCATATACGATTTCAACATTGTCATATCCCTCTAATGATTCATCCAATATAGGCAGCAGCTTTTTATCAAGCTCTACTGCAACAACTTTTTTTGCATTTAAAGCTAGTTCTTCTGTTAATGTTCCCATACCAGGACCTATTTCCAAAACATAGTCATTCTTATTTATATTGGATTCTTGAACTATCTTTCGTACTACATTTCCATCAATAAGGAAGTTCTGACCAAGGCTTTTTGAAAATTTAAATCCATATTTATCTAATGTAGATTTTATTTTGTTTGGAGAATAAAGTCTCTTATTTTCCATATTCATCAATCCCCTCTACTGCCTCTAGAAATTCCTCTCTTGTAATACCAAAGTTATTTAGCCTATTTAACAATTGTTTCCCATTTACATAGCCTATGCCAAGGATTTCTCCAAGTTTTTCTCTCCTGTTTCTAGAGTCTTCTCCTCCAGTAAGACCAAAGTCAATTAAATCCTCCTTGGAAAATTGGTTCGCTCTTTCAACTTTATGAGGATGAGCCTTTTTTATTGCTTCTATTATGTCCTCACTAGATGCATTTTCGACACCTATATCCCCCTTTTTCAATGCCTTACCCTGAGGTAAAAAAGCATGCTTACAGTTCTTTATTTTGCTCGACAAGTCCTTTCGGATTCTTTCTCCTGCATAGTCTGGGTCTGTAAGGATAATGATGCCTCTTCTTTCGCCTAGGGACTTTAGGGTCTCTACCAATTCTTTTTTATATCCAAAGCCATTGGTAGCGATGACTTCGCATTCCAGTGCTGCTTTTACGGCTGTTATATCATCTTTTCCTTCAACAACAATTACTTCTTTAATCATAGAACACCTCAAATCAATTCACAGTTCACAATTCACAATTCACAATTCACAGTTCACAATTCACAATTAAAACCCGAGATTCTTCGCTGTCGCTCAGAATGACAGCGCTGAATTGGGATTCTTCGCTTTCGTCTAGGATGACCAATACTATCTGTCATCCTGAGACTAGCAGTATTATTTCTGCTTGCGAAGGATCTAGGGTCTAAACTAAATCCTAAATAGTTTCTTTACATTTTCACTTGTCGCTCTTGCTAGCTCTTCAACATTTATTTCTCTGATTTTAGCTATAGTTTCTGCTGTATATTTTACAAATGTCGGGTCGTTTCTTTTGCCTCTATGTGGCTCCGGAGTTAGGTAGGGAGAATCTGTTTCTATTAGAAGTCTATCTAGCGGCACAGCTGCAGCAACTTCTTTAGGAGTCTTTGACTTTTTAAAGGTAACGGGTCCCCCTAAGGATATATAAAATCCAAGCTTGATATATTTCATAGCCATTTCAACGCTTCCTGAATAACAATGCAGCACTCCAGTTAATCTTCCATCTCTTGCTGCTTCCTTTAATATATCAAAGGTCTCTTGAGCTGCATCTCTGGTATGAATTACTACAGGTAGATTTAATTCCTTGGCTAATCGAATCTGTTCTATAAATACTTTTCTTTGTATATCCCTCGGAGAATTGTCATAAAAATAATCCAATCCTATTTCTCCTATGGCAACTACCTTGTCCTCTTTAGATAATTCTTTGAGCTGTTCAAGATAGTCTTCCTCCGCATACTGTGCATCGTGGGGATGAACCCCCACGACAGCATATATATTTTCATGCTTCTTAGAAAGCTCTATGGAGGCTCTGCTGGATTTTAAATCAGAGCCTACATTGATTACCATATCTATATCTCGTTGTTCAAAGCCCTCAATTAGACTTTCTCTATCTTCATCAAATCTTTCATCATCTAAATGGGCATGACTGTCTATAAACATTATTTACCCTCCTATGAAATAGTTGCTCCATCCTCAAGCTCTTCTAAGGTGGTTAATAGAGATAATTTTCCGTTCTTATCCTCAGCAGCTAATATCATTCCTTTTGATTCAATTCCTCTAAGCTTAACTGGTTTTAGATTAGCAACTACTACTACATTTTTACCAATAAGATCCTCTGGTGAGTAGAATTCCTTGATACCAGATACTACAGTACGAGTCTCTTCTCCAACCTTTAGGGTCAATACCAATAATTTATCGGCTTTTGGATGATTTTCGCAGTTAATTACCTTAGCCAACTTAAATTTAATTTTAGCAAAATCATCTATAGTTATCAATTCTTCTTCCTGGCTAGCGGAATCCGTTCCTACATCAGTTTTATTCTCTTCCACTTTTTTTACCTCCTGAGAGTTATTACTTGAGCTTTGTGTTCTTGAGTCAATTAATTTTTGATTTGCTTCATTTAATCTGACTATTTCTTTTTCTACATCAAGTCTTGGGAATATGATGCCGGCTTTTACTACCTTATTTCCAGCTATAATAATATTTGTCGAATTCCATATCTTAGCATCATTCCAATTAACCTGTGCTTCAATTCCTAATTGTTTTCTGATTTCATCAGAGGTCTTATCCATAAATGGTTTGATCAATATGGATACAATTCTTAAAGCTTCAGACAGATTATATAATACTGTATCCAATCTTTCCTTTTTATTTTCCTTTGCTAATATCCAAGGTAATGTTTCATCAACATATTTATTTGACCTTCTAATAAGTTTCCATATCTCTTCCAACGCACCGGAGAAGTTTAGCTTATCCATTAGTTCCTCTACCTTGCCAGCAACTGAAACTGCCATTTCTTTCAATGACGCATCAACATCTTCTTCGACCTTAGGCGTCGGAATAATACCATCACTATATTTTTCAACCATGGATATAGTCCTACTTACAAGATTTCCTAGGTCATTTGCAAGGTCCGAGTTCAATCTATGAAGGAATTTTTCTCTAGTAAATGAACCATCTTGTCCAAAAGTGAACTCTCTTAGCAAGAAATATTTAAATGCATCTATACCATACAGTTCTATGATTGGTTCCGGATAAATTACATTTCCTTTAGATTTTGACATTTTATCATCATCAAATAATATCCAGCCATGACCAAATACTTTCT
>DAIUFH010000048.1:0-16443 GCA_036844705.1 Tissierella sp. | reverse complement strand
ATGAATATATTCATGAATCAAAGTAAATATTTTTCCATTTGGACTGTCCTTAGAATTAATAAATATAAGCGGAGCGATATCATCATATAATAAAAATCCTCTAAATTCACTTACGTTTAAATTGCGATGGGTATTAGTTCCTACAATTCCATTTTGCATCACTATAATTCCCTTAGCTTCAAATTTTTCTCTTAGATAATTAAAAGCAAGTCTGGTGTCCTTATATTCTTTGTACCAAAATTCATTTAAACCAAGATAATCTCTAGCTAATTGACTGATAACGTTAAAATCCTTTTTATTCAAATCTTTATATTCATCTGGGATTAACTTATTCCAACCTTTATTTCTACGATAATCGCTTAACCAATCTTTCTTTCTACCCATGTTATATAAAGTATCATATAGATCCTTGCTGATACTTGGCACTTTGTTTCCAATTGTTCTAAATTCAGATTTTACTATATTAGTTTTTGGAGGCTTATCTAAAAACATATATCCTAAAGGTATTTTCAAAAAATTAGCTAAATTCTCTAATTGCCTAAAAGTAGGACAATAGCTTTGAGATATCCAATCTTCAATTTTATTAAATTTATTTTTTACTTCTTCTATTTCTTTCTGAGATTCCTTGATTGCCCATAGATATATTTCTTTCTTAACCTTTATTTTATTTGCAGTGGTGGTCATATGTTCGCCTCCTTCCCTTATTACTATTATAATAAACATTCTTGTAATTTGGAACATGTTTTCATAAATTCTTTTGTAAATTATAGATATTTCAATAAATAAAAGAGTTAAAATTTTTCTAGAAATATTTGATATAAAATATCTTTTTTACGTAGAAGATGTTTAAGATTGGTATTTGGTATATACTTAAATATAGAAGTAATTTTTTATAAAGAGGTGATTTTGAATGAAAATTAATTTAGCTAAGTGGGGTAATAGTGTAGCTATTCGTATACCTAAGGCAATACTAGAGGAATTAAATATAGATAGTAATAATTTTGAAAATGTAAGTTTTAATATTGATGTAGAAGGAGAAAGTTTAATATTGAAAAAGAAACAGGAAAGAACAAAATTTGAACTCTTAGCTGAACAATCTAATGGAGAAAAATTAAATCCTAAATTAGATATCAATTGGGGAGATCCTGTTGGGAAAGAAGTGTGGTAAAAAATTATGATTAAACTGAATCAATAATTTTTAATAATCTAGAACTTATGTCCAAATATAGTGCAGATGTATACTCAAAAATAGAGTAGATCATCTGCATTTTTTATTGTAATTTATACTATAATATTGTACTATTATAGTATAAAAGTACAGTATATATATAATAGGTGTGTGAATAGGGGGCTGGACATGGGAACTCAGAGTGAAGTTAAATACAATAGATTAATGGAGAAAGCAGAGGAACTGTTTTGTAAATTAGGATACAAGGCCGTATCTATGGATGAAATTGCAGATGCTGCTGGTATTAGCAAGATGACTATATACAAGTATTTTTCCTCAAAAGAAGATTTGTTTATTAAGGCTGTAGATTCCATTTCAAACAAAACTTATATAAATCTGGTAAACCACATAGATGAAGTGGATGGAACTATTGAAAAAATTGATGTTTTATTAAATTTTAGTCTTGATAGCATGAAGTCATTTTCATTGGCTTTTTATAAAGATGTTATGGATAACAAATATATAGCTAAAAATCTCATAGAAAATAAAAAGAAAATGTCCAAGAAGATTTTTACTGACATAATTGATAGAGGTATTGAAAAGGGTGAGGTAAGAAAAGTAGATGTGGAATTTGTGGCGGAGCTTTTAAATATAATGATCGATGGTCTGCTCATTAATTATTCAGAGATAATAAACAGTGAGGCGGCATTGAAGAACTTCTGTAGCAATTTCTATGATTTTATTAAATACGGACTATTAGGCAACTAAGATTTTTGTCATTTCGAGCGAAGTCAAGTGATACCTTTACTGTCATCCTGAGGGTTACAGTATGATTACTGCTTTCGAAGGATTACGGGTTTAGACCCGAGATTCTTCACCTGCGGTTCAGAATGACACAGGCTGACGATTATATATAATTAGCTGTGAATAGTAACTAATTCTTAACTCTTAGTTAAAAAAGGGGTGAAATAATTGACTAATGAAAGTTTAATAAGTATTGAGAATGTGAGCAAAATTTATCAGATGGGCGAAGTCACTGTACCAGCCATAAAGCATGTCAATCTAGAGATTAACAAAGGAGAATTTGTGGCAATATTGGGACCTAGTGGGTCTGGAAAGAGTACTTTACTTAATATAATTGGGGGAATGGATACTCCTTCTGAAGGAAAAGTGATAATGGATGGTGAGGATATAATAGGTCTTAATGACAAGAAGCTTACCTTTTATCGTAGAGATAAGATAGGATTTGTATTTCAATTCTATAACTTGATGGGAACTCTTACTTCTAGGGAAAATGTAGAGCTTGCTACAGAGATTTGCAAGAATGCACTTGATGTGGATGAAGTTTTGGAGACAGTAGGACTTGAAGCAAGAAAAAATCACTTTCCATCACAGATGAGCGGTGGCGAGCAACAGAGAGTTGCCATAGCTAGAGCTGTTGCAAAGAATGCAGAGTTGCTTCTATGTGATGAGCCTACCGGAGCTCTTGATTTTGAAACAGGGATCAAGATATTGGCATTACTTAAGGAAATAAATAAAAGATACAACAAAACTGTGGTCATTATAACTCACAACGTTCCTATTGGGGATATGGCGGATAGAGTTATTAAAATGAGAAGTGGCGAAATTATAGACGATTATATCAATAAAAATCCGGTTGACCCTGAAAGGATTGAGTGGTAATGAAAAAACTTGATGTAAAATTGATAAGGTTCGTCAAGCATTCAAAGGGTCAGTTTATTTCCATCACTGTAATGATTATTTTAGCCCTTACTATATATGTGTCCTTGAGTATGGTAGCGGACAATCTTTATAATTCAATATATCATTATTACGATATTACTAATTTTGGGGATATATTTATAGAGGTTTCAAGGATACCGAAAGCTGCTATTGACAAACTAACTTCTATTGAAGGTATTGAGATGGCACAGGGACGGGTAAGCAAAGACGTGCCACTAAGAGTAGAGGATTCTACGGAAAAAGTAAATGTAAGGATTGTTTCCTTGCCTATGGAGGAGAATAGTATAAATAGCCTGTACACTTTGGAAGGGAAAGTGCTTGATGGTAGTCCGCGAACTACTGTAGTGCTGCAACAATTTTATGTTGGTAGAAATATGCAGCTTAAAGATGTGATTACCCCTTATATAGGTGGAAGAGAATACCAACTCGAGGTAGTAGGGGTAGTAGGAAGTCCTGAATATATTTACCTAATGGAAAATGAACAAACATTGTTACCTGCCCCAGATAAATTTGGGGTTATATATGTGTCAGAGGATTTTGCACAGATGAGTCTAGGTTATCAGGGTAGCTACAATGAAGTTATGGTAAAGGTAAATGATGAGTATTTAAATCGTATAGACAGTATCGTAGATGAATTAGAGGATGAGCTTCATAGGTATGGCGTCAGACGAGTAACAAAGAGAGAAGACCAGCTAAGCCATAGCATGATGATGCAGGAAGTGGAATCCTTGGAGGCTATGTCAGGTGCAATTACGTTTATATTCTTAATGGTTTCAGCTGTAATAATCAATATAATGCTTTCAAGGATGGTGAAAAAGGATAGAACATCAATTGGTGTAATGAAAGCAATGGGGTATACCAATCAGGCCATATTGATGCATTATGCCAAATATTCTTTATCAATGGGGGTAATTGGTTCCGTGATAGGAATCTTGTTGAGTATTCCTATTTCTAAGGCCTTTACAGAACTTTATATTATTTTTATGAATATACCAGTATTCCGTATGAAGATTTATTATAGTTATTTCGTTTATGGAATATTACTGACAACGGTATTTTGCATGGGTTCTGGGCTTATGGGGGCAAGAAGTGTATTGAATATATCTCCTGCTGAATCCATGCGACCTGAAGCTCCTAAATCTGGTAAAAGAATCTGGTTGGAGAATGTGAAATCTATTTGGAATAAAATATCTTTTAGCTGGAAGATGGTTATCAGAAATATACTTAGAAATAAAAGAAGGGCGGTATTTTTAGTTATAGGAATTGCATTGACATATGCAATAACAATGGTTCCAGTATATATGTCTACGATTTTTAATGTTATGTTTGATACGCAGTATGGGCAATTTCAGACTATGGATTATAGTATAGACTTCGCTTCACCTATGAATGAAAAGGCAATGCTTGAAATTTCGCAGCTTATTGATTTAGAGCATATAGAGCAAAAGGTAGAACTTCCGTTGGAGCTAAGAAGAGGTTGGAGAAAGGAAGCTACAAGCGTTATTGCTTTACCAAATAATACTAAGCTGTACAATTTCAAGGACAAAAGTGGATTCAAAATACAGCTGCCAGAACGTGGGATAATTCTTTCTGAAATTCTTGCGAAGGCCTTAGATGTTAAGGTGGGGGATGAATTGTTAATCAAAAGCTATTTCCCGGATAAGGATGATAAAACCATAGTAGTAAAGGGAATTATCCGGCAATACTTAGGTAGCAATGCATATATGGATATAAATCAGATGTATGATGTAATGGACGAAAGTGATATAGTCACAGGAGTTCTAATAAATTCTAATGATGATGTAGTGGCTAAAATGAAGGATGTAAAAAATATTAGTCAGATACAATCTGTTCAGGATATGAAAAATAGTTTATTGGAGTTTATGGATATGATAATAGCTTCAATGGGCATCATGCTAATGTTTGGAGGAGTATTGGGATTTGCTATTGTCTACAACATAACTACTGTAAGTATAAATGAGAGGATAATGGAGTTTTCTTCATTAAGGGTTTTAGGCTTTGAGAAAAACCAAATATATAGATTAGTGACTAGAGAAAATGGGCTTATGACCATAGTTGGTATTTTATTGGGTGTTCCTCTAGGGTATGGAATGTGTGTTGGACTATCAACAGCAGTTTCAACGGAGATATATAGTATACCTATATTGATATCTCCTAGTACGTATATTATTTCAGGAGTAGCCACAGTATTGTTTGTAATCATTGCACAGCTTGCGACCCTAAGAAAAATCCATAATATTAATTTTATGGAAGCATTGAAGAACAGGGTATCGTAAACATCAGGTAAGAGTTAAGAGTGAAGAGGTAAGAGTGAAGAACACACACGACTGTCATTCTGAACGCAAGTGAAGGATCTCGGGTTTAGACTCTTAGTTCTTAGTTCTTAATTCTTAGTTATAAAAAGAAGGGGGAAAGAATTTGAAAAAGAAAATTATAATTGTAATCATAGCAGTGATATTGATAACTGGGGTTTCAACTGCCATTGCATCACAAAATAAAGCCATAGAGGTAAATACAGAAGCAGTATCGAGAGGAAACATAGCTTCTTATGTTGAAGAGATAGGCGAAGTAAAGGTAAGGGAGCATGTGAATGTATATTCCCCTACTGCTGGGAAGGTTACTGAAGATTTTGTTGATATAGGAGACAAGGTAAAGGCAGGAGATGTACTTATAAAGTTAGATGGAGAAGAGCTTTCAAGAAAAATAGAAGAGCTGGATGCTCAAAGGTCATCGATATTGGCTCAATACAATGAAGCAAAGAAGCCTGCCGATCAAGAAGCTATTGAAAAGCTTAAAATTGAAATTAATAATCTTGAGAAGAGAATTGTAACAGCAGAGAATGAGGTAAATGATACGAGGCTTCTGCTTGAAGGAGGAGCTGTTAGTAATGAGGAATATGAGGCTGCCGTTAGAAGCTTGGATGTGGAACGAGGCAATCTTGAGAAGGCTAAACTGGATTTAGATCAATTAACTAAACCTATATCTGGAAATATCATGGCTCAGTATGAGTCACAGTTAAAACAGATTGACATACAAAAGGAAAGTTTAATAGATTCCGGAAAAGATTATACTATTATGGCATCAATGGATGGTACTGTACTTACTAAGGATGTAGAGGTAGGAAGTTATCTGCAACCAGGTATGCATATAATGGATATAGGTAATACAAATGATTTGTATATTGAAAGTGAAGTCCTTGTAGGAGATGTAGCAAAAATTAAAGAAGGATCAGAGGTTATTATATCAAGCAATGATTTAGATATTGTAGATTTAAAGGGAGTAGTTAATAAGATCCATCCAATAGCATATAGCAAGATATCGGATTTAGGAATAGAGCAAAAAAGGATAAAAATCGATATAGAAATTGATAAGCTAGATGTAGAACTTAAACCTGGTTATGAGCTTGATTTGGATATTATAATGGAAAGAAAAGAAAACGCCTTGATTGTTCCTGAAGATGCTGTATTTGAAATGGATAACAAGGAATATGTATTTATCGTTGATAACGGCAAGGCAGCCTTAAGAGAAGTGGTAACAGGGATTGAAAGCCAAAGACTGATTCAAATCATAGAAGGATTAAAAGAAGGGGATTTAATAATATTGTCACCTGAAAATTCCATAAAGGATGGAGTCAAAGTCAAGTAGATAAGGTTAAAATTTTAACAAAAAAATTTTTTCAAAAAGAAGGGATTTTGCATTATTGGAAGAATATATTTATATGAGGAACAAAATTAAACAAGGGGGAGAGATCAATGTTTAAAAACAAAAGGCTATTGAGTATGTTAATAGCATTCATCATGGTACTTGGAATAATGATAGTACCATCAAAGACATTTGCAGAGGATGAAAACGTTAAGCTCACTGTTATTGGGACAACTGACATTCATGCAAATATCTACAATTATTCCTATGAGGATAGGGAAGATGTGGACAATCTTGGTATGGCCAAAATCTATACAATAGTGCAAAAGATTAGGGAGGAAAACCCGAATACATTGCTAATAGACAATGGCGATACAATTCAAGGAACTATTCTTTCCGATGACCTATACAACACGAAATTGGAATTAAAGCATCCCGTAATTGATGTAATGAATTTCATGAAGTATGATTCAATGACATTAGGAAATCATGAATTCAACTTTGGTCTTGATATGGTGAAAAAGATTGAAGAAGAAGCAAACTTTCCGATATTAGCAGCAAATGCAACTTATAAAAAAGATGGTTCTTGTCTTGTAAAGCCTTATGTAATTAAGGAAGTAGCTGGAATAAAGGTAGGAATCCTTGGTATTACAAACCCTAATATTCCAAGATGGGATGGACCTAAGGTTACAGAATTAGATTTTGCAACACCGGTGGATACTGTTAAGAAACATATAGGAGAGATGAAGTCAGAAGGAGCAGATATTATCATCATTTCTTCTCATATAGGATATGAGGAAGAATATGAAGGCTCTGGAGATGGTGCTGCATTGATAGCTGAAAGCTTCCCTGAGGTTGCAGCGATTTTAGCTGGTCATGCTCATGTGACTGAAAATCATAAGGTAGGTAATACACTTATTGGAGCAGCTAAGAATGCCGGAGAACAAGTCGTAAGATTCGATTTTGAATTGGCTAAGAAAAATGATGCATGGACAATAGTAGATAGTGAAGTTAGCGTTATAGATGTTAAGGAATACGAGGCATCTAAAGAGTTAAAGGAATACGCAAAAGAATACCATGAAAACACTCTCGATTTCATTGATGAGGTAATTGGAGAGGTTGTTGAGGATTTTGCACCTCCTTCAGAAATTCCGGGAATTCCGGAGGCTCAAATCAAAGATACGGGAGTTATAGATTTAATAAATGATGTACAGCTTAAATATACAGGAGCAGATGTAGCTGGTGCTGCATTGTTTAGCCAAAACTCCAACTTGAGAAAAGGCGATGTAACATATGCAAATATATTTGAAATCTATAAATATCCAAATACTTTGATAGGTATTGAAGTAACAGGAGCGGAACTAAAGGCATATATGGAATGGTCTGCTAATTATTACAATACATTTACACCTGGAGATATAAATCTTAGTTTCAATCCTAATATAAGGGGCTATAACTATGATATGTTCCAAGGTATAGATTACAAGGTGGATGTAAGCAAACCTGCTGGGGAAAGAATAGTTGATGTTAAGTTCAAAGGAGAAATATTAAAAGATACAGATAAAATAAAACTAGGTATCAATAACTACAGATATGGTGGATTAAAGAGCATGGGTATCATCAGTGGAGAACCATATTTTGAATCGGATCCAAAATCATTAAGAGCTTATATAGCTGATTATATCAGAGAAAATACACCTATTTCTCCAAAGGTAGATAACAATTGGGAAATCATAGGTGCTGATTTTAGTCATCCACTTAGAGAATATTTGATTGGTGAAATCGAAGCTGGCAGATTAGAACTACCAGTTTCAGAGGATGGAAGAAGCTATAATGCTAAGGCCATAAATGCCGATGATATGATCAAACAAGGCTTAATACCGGATGATGTATTAAAAAAATACGGAATTGATACAGTTCCAGTTGAAGAACCTGCTTCTGAGCCTGTACAAGAACCAACTACAGAGCCAGCTACAGAACCAACTACAGAGCCAACTTTAGAGCCAGAGCAGTCGACTTCAGAACCAGCTTCGACTCCTGAGGAAGCTACAAAATATGTTGTTCAACCTGGAGATGTATTGTATAAAATAGGATGGAAGTATAAAATGCCATGGCAAAAAATTTCTGAATTCAACAAACTAGCTAATCCGGATTTAATCTTTCCTAATCAAATATTGTTAATTCCATCAAATTAATAGTTATTGGGAAACGGATTACAGCTTTATTTCATCATTTTGAACATAGATAAAGAATCTCGGGTTTTAAACTAATATTGATTATATCAAAGTCATATGGTAAAATTATCCTAAAAGATTCTATAATACTATCATACGATAATAGCAAACCTGTCGAAAGGCAGGGACGCAAAGCTATAGGACCTTACCCAAGTGGTTGGTAGCCAGTTACCGAAAGGAGGAGTATTTTTGCACTCGATAAGCATTTCAAATACACAAAAGGATGATTTATTGCATTATTTACCTATGGTAAAAAGGATAGTAAAGAAAATTGATAATAACGATTGTATCATGGACGATGATGACCTTGAGATTGTAGGTTTTATTGGATTGATGGATGCAATGGAAAGGTATGACACTAGTAAAAATGTTCCCTTTGAATCCTATGCAGTTCTAAGAATTAGAGGTACAGTGATTGACGAACTGAGAAAATTGGGAAAGGTGTCAAGAAGTAGAATACGTAGGCTCAACAAGTATTATCAGACCAAGGAAAAACTTGAGTATAAGCTTTTAAGGGTACCAAGTGAATCAGAAATATGCAAAGAAATGGGGATTGATAACAATCGTTTGCATGAAATTCATGAAACGGCACAACAACTTTCAAGTTGTTCCTTAGATTCGAATATAGCAAGTAATAATGGTGATGATTTTACTCTTTTGGATGTGATTAAAGATGAAAGTGATACCCCGGATGAATTGTTAATTCAAGTAGAGGAAAAAGATGTATTGATAGACGCAATTAATAAATTAGAGGAAAGGGAGAGAATCTTGCTCAATTTATATTATGTTGAGGAACTTTCTTTTAAGGAGATTGCTTATATATTGAATATATCAATTCCAAGAGTATCTCAAATTCATAAAAGAGTCTTATCAAGACTTAAAGATTTATTAGAGCGAGAATATAGATGTAATTAGAGAAATGTTAATAAAAAATCTCGGGTTTATGCCCGAGATTTTTCAATTATATTGTAAATTTTTTGATGATTTCCTGTAGATTTTGTGCTAAATTTGATAAACTTTCACTTGAGCCTGCGATTTGTTCAATAGAAGCTGTTTGCTCTTCCATTGAAGCCGTTGCTTCTTGAGTAGATGCAGAGTTTTCCTCAGCTATTGAAGATAGATTTCGCAATATATCAAGTATTTCCACCTTTAATGATTCCATTTCTTTGCCTTTGTCATGTATTTCAATGACTGCTTTGATTTCATCCTCCATTGCCTTATCGATAGAACGATATTTATCCTGGCTATTTAGAACGCTTTGTGTTTGTTCTTTTTCTATTATGCTTACTCTTTCCATTGTTCTTACTGCATCTTCGGCATTTTGCTGTAATTCTTTTACAATTTTACTTATTGACTTTGAAGATTGCAAAGATTGCTCTGCCAGTATTCTAACCTCATCTGCTACGACTGCAAAACCTCTGCCGGCTTCACCTGCTCTTGCAGCTTCTATAGATGCATTGAGGGCAAGTAAATCGGTCTTATCGGCAATATTGGCAATGATATCACTAGCTTGACCTATTTTTGAAGAGCTTTCATGAGTTTTCAATATTACATCATTTATTTCAGCTGATGCTTTGTTATTTTCCAATGTAATTTTATAAAGTTGTTCAATTTCAGCTAATCCATCATTTATAACGGTTGAAACATTTTGTGATGCATGGGTCAATGTATGAGTTATGTCTCTATTTCTTTCTATAATCTCACCCAATAAATTTGCTTTAGAAGTTCCTAACTCGGTATTTAAAGCTTGTTCGGAAGCGCCCTTTGATATTTCTTCAACTGTTTTTGTTACTTCTTCTGCAGCTATAGCTGATTGCTGTGAGGTTGCAGTCAACTCTTGTGAAGCTGCAGCTAATTGCTCAGAATATTGGTTTATATTATGTACTATTCCTCGTAGGCTGTTGGTTAGGCCTTGTAAGGCTATAGAGAGCTGACCGGTTTCATCCTTCATTTTTAGGTTTTTCTCTGGGATATCTTTTGTAATATTTAATTCTCCAATGACTTTAGAATATTCTACCGCATTGACAATTGGATTTGTTATTGATTTACCGATTATATATGTGACTGCAATACCCAATACCAAGAAAATTGTAGTGACTATGGTGTTGGTGATTCTAAGTGCAGGGATACCTGATAGAACCTCGGATTTACTTGCTGATATGACCATAGTCCAGTTGGTATTTTCAATTGGAGCATATCCTGCATACAATTCGATACCATCATTAGTATATTCACGTACACCGGATTTCTCAGACAATATCTTTTTAAACAATTTTGCACTAGAGTTATAACTTTTGTCGTTCTTTGCTTCTTCGATTGGATTATAACGGTTTATTACCTTGTCGGTATCTCTATGGGCAATGACAACCCCATTATTGTCAATGATATAAGCGTATCCATCATTTCCGTACTCGATATCATTAGAAACATTGCTTAGAGTTGTTCCGTTTCTACGCCCCAACAAAGCTCCTACTATCTTGTTGTCGTCTTTTATAGGAGTGGCGAACAACAATACTTGTTCATTTGTTGATTTATTAACTGAAAAACTGATTATATTCTCTTTTCCGTCTAGTGCCTCTAGCAGGGGGTCACCATCTTCTAATTGTTCATTTATCCCTGAAGAATATTTGACACTACCATCAGGGGATATAACGCCTAATTCTTGAAGCCCTGTTTGCACTAATTGATTTCTAAGTATGGACTGTTGTTCAGACCAGTGCATTCTTTTTACTTCATTGCGAGTAGCTATCATCTTTACCATCATCAACTGTGTCTCTAGTCTGCTGCTAGTGGTTTTAGCTGCTTCATAAGAAAGTGAGGCAAGTGATTTTTCGGCTTCTTTAGTTAGTGATGAGCTAGCCCTATTCAAAGAAACAAGCCCTACTCCTATTGAAGATAATAGAATCAATATTGAAAAATAGATTATGAGCTTATTGCTTATACTCTTAAAATCAGTGTTTTCAAGCTTGTTTCTAAATGATTTTAAATTCTTCTTTAGAAAGTTTCCAATGTCCTTGAGATTTTTTAGCTCAGGTTTTTTAAATCGGATCTTCTCCATTTTTCCTCACCTCTTATAATAATTTTGTATTACATTTTAAACTTATTAATAACCAATTGTAAATCTTGTGCTAATTTAGCTAAATCCTCACTAGAATTTGAAATTTCAGCAATAGAGGCTGATTGTTCCTCCATTGATGCAGAAGCTTCTTCGGTAGATGCTGAGTTTTCTTCTGCTATAGCTGTTAAGCCTTGCAATGTATCCAAGATTTGGTTTTTCATATTTTCCATAGCATTCATAGCGGCATTTGATTTATTTAGTCTATCGGTTACTGACTTTAATGCCTCATCAATTGAATTAAACTTGTCTTTAGTCAATGATACACCATCATTTTGTTCTTTAGTGATTGTTGATACTTTTTCCATAGTTGAAACAGCATTTTTAGAATTCTTTTGTAAATCCTTTACGATTTCATTTATTTCTTTTGTTGATAGTGATGATTGTTCGGCAAGCTTCCTTATTTCATCGGCTACAACAGCGAAACCTCTACCTGCCTCTCCTGCTCTTGCTGCTTCAATTGCTGCGTTTAGAGCAAGCAGATTTGTTTTATTTGCTATGGAAGCAATTACGCTACTTGCATCTCCAATCTTAGTGGAGCTTTCGTTTGTTTTCAATATGACATCATGAATTTCGTGTATTGCATTGCTAGATTCAAAAGTTATGGAGGAAAGTTTCTCCATTTCCTGCAATCCGTCTAATACAACTAATGATGCCTTTTCGGTTTCATCATTTAGATTGTCCATATATTCCTTGTTTTTATCTATAGTATTTCCTAACAAGATAGCCTTGTTTGAACCTTCCTCTGTACTTTGAGCTTGCTCTGAAGCACCTTTTGCAATATCTTCAACTGTCTTTGAGACTTCTTCTGAAGCTGATGCAGTTTGTTGTGATGTGGCGGTCAATTCCTCTGACGCAGCAGAAACTGATTGAGCAGAACTACTGATTTCCTTAATTGTATCTCTCAGGCTATTGGTAATATTTTGAAGGGCCTTGGCCAAACTTCCAACTTCATCTTTTCTCTTTAAGAATGCATTAGGAACATCTTGAGTAATATCCAAATCTGAAATCCTTTCAGAATGTTTTTCAACGGCTATAATAGGATTTGCAATGGAACGTCCTATTATATATGTGATTAATATACTTATTATCAGGATTAAAGCTATCAATTTTATTATGTTTGATTGCAATGCTTTTATGCCACTTAGCATGGCATCTTCATTTGTAACAAATATTAAGGTCCAATTTGTGCCATCAATGGGTTTAAAGCCAACATATACATTTTCCTCATCTAATTTAGATGAAACTGCACCTACCTTTTTATCAAGTACCTCTTGTAATAGGGATGCTAAAGGTATTTCACTTTCATCAGTTTTTGCCTTTTCTATAGGATTGTGTTGAGTATATACCTTAATTATATTTGGATGGGCTACTATTGTTCCCTTGTTGTTTATCATGAATGAATATCCGATTTCACCTATACTTAGGTTGTTTGTAATCGCACCCAAAGCATTTCCTGTATTTCTACCTTCTAAGACTCCCACTACTTGTCCGGATTCTACTATAGGCACTGCATAGTTAATGGTAGCTGCACCGCTTAATTGATCAATAACTAAGTCTGAAACTATTGCCTTTCCGTTTAGAGCTTCTTTAATATATTCTCTATCGCCTACTTGACCTACCAAACCTGATGAGTAAGTTATAGTACCATCTAATTGTACAATTCCCATTTCAAGAAATTCGGTGTTATTTACCTCTGTCCTTAAGATTGGTTGTTGGAGATTAAAATCCATGCTTTTAATATCTTCTCTTTTCGCAATGATTTCCAAGATATTTAATTGACTATCTAATTGCATCTTTATTAGCTTTGTACCTTCTCTTATCATTTGAGCCATTGATGTATCATTTTGTTTCCTGAGTGCATTGGTTGCACTTTGAATAGAAACAAGCCCTACTGCTAAAGAAGATAGAAGGATAATTGTTGCAAATGATATTATTAATGTAGTCTTTATACTTCTGGAATTGGTACTTTTAATGTCTTTCTTCTTAAAATTAATTTTCTTAAATTTTAAATTTTTAAAGTCGATTTTCTTAAACTTTAGTTTCTTGAGCCTTAGATTTTTTAAAAATTTAAACTTTGATTCTTTTGATTTTTCCATTTAAATCCCCTCACATCTCCTAAAATTATAATAAAAATAAATATTATTCTATTTTAAATCTGTCGATAATTAATTGTAAGTCTTGAGCTAATTTTGCCAAACCTTCACTTGCACCTGCTATTTGTTCAATTGAAGCAGTTTGTTCCTCCATTGTAGCGGATGCCTCTTGAGTTGAAGCAGAATTTTCTTCTGCTATAGCTGTTAAGTTTTGTAATGCATCCAATATTTCGTTTTTAAGCTGTCCCATTTTTTGTACTGCAACATCGGTTTTTTCCACATTATCTATAGCGATATACATTGTATCTGAAATTAATTTATATTTATTTTTATTATCATTTACACCAATTGTTTGTTCCTTTTCAATTTCTGAAACTCGTTCCATAGCCTTTACTGCTTCTTGAGAATTATTTTGTAGTTCTGCAACTATATCGTCTATTTCCATGGTAGATTTGGACGACTGTTCAGCTAATTTTCTTATTTCATCTGCAACTACTGCGAAACCCTTGCCTGCTTCTCCTGCTCTTGCAGCTTCTATAGCGGCATTTAGAGCTAAAAGATTTGTTTGTTCAGCAATTGAAGCAATTACGCTGCTTGCTTCTCCGATTCTATTTGAGCTTTCATCTGTTTTCATGATAATGCCATGTATATTGTTTGTAGCAATGGCGCTTTCTTCGGATATTTTTGTTAATTTTTCAATTTCGCTTAAACCTTCCTCAACAATAGTGGATACATCAGTTGATGATTTTTTCAGATTTTCCATCAATTCTCTATTTTCATCTATAGCTTCACCTAATAGATTTGCCTTATGTGAGCCTACTTCTGTGTTTTGTGCTTGCTCTGAAGCACCTCTTGCGATTTCCTCTACTGTTTTGGAGACTTCTTCTGCGGCTGTTGCTGATTGTTGTGATGTTGCGGTCAATTCCTCTGACGAAGCTGCTACTTGCTCGGATGATTCATTTATTTCTTTTATAATCTTTCTTAAGTTATCAATTATTTCTTGCATTGATCTAGATAAATCTCCAATTTCATCCTTCATTTTGATATATCTTGAAGGAATATCTTTTGTAATATCAAGTTTTGCTATTTGTTTTGAATGTTCAACTGCAAGAATGATAGGTTTTGTTATAGATGTACCAATAACAAATACTACAGCTATACTTATCAAAAATATTATTATTGCGGCTTTTGTAATATAATTCATAAGTTCAGGAATTGAATTCAATACTTCAGATTCTTCAGCAGCTACTACAATTGTCCAATTTGTTCCATCTACTGGGGCATAACCTGCATATAGGCTCTTACCCTCAAATGAATATTTAGAAATACCGGATTTGTTAGTTAACATTTCCTGAAAGCTTGATGCCAATGATGTCAAATTTTCATCACTCTTGGATTCATTTATAGGATTCCATTGCTCTCTTACTTTGTTACTATCTTTGTGAGCAACTACAGTTCCATCGTCATTGATCATATATCCATAACCACTTTTTCCATACCCGGTACCATTGGTAATATAGCTTAATGAATTACCGTTCATTTTACCTACCAATGCTCCGACTATTAATCCGTCTTTATTCTTGATTGGAGCTGCATACATCAAGATGACTTCATTAGATGAAGTAACTATCAAATCTGATACGATAATTTCACCATTTAAAGCTCTTTTTGTATAATCTCTGTCACTTAGATTGCTGGTATCATCATTTGCAAATATTGCATTACCATCTGTATCGACTACACCAAGATCTGCGAAGCTGGTTTTGCCTAAAAATTCTTCTATTATTGGGCGCTGAGTTTCCCAATCCATGCCTTTAAGGTCATCATTCATTGATATCAATTCCAGAGTTCTTAAATTTGTCTCAAGTTTACTTAAAGTCAAGTTAGCTGCATCCTTTGACATTGCCTCTAATGTCGCTTCTGCTTCCGTAGTAAGTGCACTGGTTGAACTTTTCATAGATATAATTCCTAATATAGATGATAATACTAAAATTAGTACTGAGAAATAGAGAATAAGCTTTGTTCTGAGGCTTCTCATTCTTATTTTGCTTGCCTTTTTCTCTTTAGGTTTTTTCATTTCTTTACTCTTCTTCATTTTTTTAATCTTATTTATTCCTTTTTCCTTCCCTTTTATCACTGTATGTCCTCCTAAGTTTGTTGTAATCTGTATCACAGCCTTAACATGAAAAATCTGTCGATACAATACTTTTATCGGCAATATTTGTAAATTCTTAAGTATTGCAACGACAGATTATCGAAAAAGTGTCCTAATTTTGTCATTCTGAACGAAGGTGAAGAATCTCGGGTCTAAACCCTAGATACTTTGGGAGCAGAAATTATCCTGCAGTCTCATGATGACTTCTTTAGATATAAATAAGAAAATTATGTTGAAGATATTAAATTTTTGTTGGAATTAGTCGATAT
>DAIUFH010000047.1:0-16467 GCA_036844705.1 Tissierella sp. | reverse complement strand
AAAAAACAGGCTGTGCACTAGCAATTATTTATATGCTAATGCGACAGCCTCTTTTTTTATGTTTGTTGGTAGGTTAGCTAAAAGCAAAAAGAAATTTTCTAAATTTTTATGGTAATAATTAGATACCTTTTTCATAGAATTAAATAAAAGGAGGACAGGTTATGACTAAGGAAATTTTTAATTCAGTTATAGAAAATATTGCTTTGGAATTAAAGCTCCCTTTATCTAAATTACCCAATTATCTCAAAAGCAATATTGAGGAAATCAGATTGAGGGTAAATTCTCCTTTATTAGTATATGCTGAAGGTAAAGACTATTTTGTAGATAAGAATGGTCTTACGGTGGGCAATCCCAAAGATGCACTGATAGTTAATATGGAACAGTTGAATAAAACTTTTCAACTAATTTGCAGCTATTCAGTCTATGCACTTAAAGAGGAAATTAGAAATGGTTTTATAACCATTAAAGGGGGACATCGAATTGGTATTGGTGGAAAGATTATATATGGCAATGAAGGTATTGAAGGAATTAAAAATATATCCTCCCTGAATTTTCGAATTGCTAGGGAAAAGCCAGGAATATCAGATCAAATTATGAAATTTTTATTTAGAGATCAAAAATTTTGTAATACGCTAATCATCTCCCCACCCCAATGCGGTAAGACAACGCTATTAAGAGATATGATTAGAAATTTGAGTAATGGGATGAATAAGCCATTTATCAAGGGTTATAAAATAGGTTTGGTGGATGAAAGATCTGAAATTGCTGGAATTTATAATGGTATACCTCAAAAGGAAATAGGCATAAGGACAGATGTATTGGATTCTTGTCTAAAATCACATGGAATAATCATGTTGATACGTTCCATGTCACCTAATATCATAGCGGTAGACGAGATTGGAGGAGATGAAGATATAAAAGCCATTGAGGATGCTCTTAGAGCAGGAATCAAACTCATAGCTACAGTACACGGATATTCGATAGATGATATTAAAGAAAGAAAATCCTTAAAGGACTTGTTTTCAGAAAATGTATTTGAAAGATATATAATACTGGATAGTTCCAGGGGAGTTGGAACTATAAGAGAAATAATAGATGCAAATAACTTAAAAAACTTACTTAGAGAAGAGGAGATAATATGATTTTAATAAGATTTTTTTTATATATCATTATTTTACTGACATCCTCATTAATCGGATATTCTTTGGGGAGTAAATATTCAAAAAGAGTAATAAATCTTGTGAATTTACAACAAAGTATAAGACTTTTACAATCTGAAGTTATTGTATTCGCCAATCCGATTCCTATTGCTTTGGAAAACATATCGAGAAGGGTTTCTCCTGAAATACAACAGGTATATTCAATAATTGAAGAAAGTTTAGTCGAAAATCAAACCGGAGATTTATATAGTTGTTTTTTACAATCGATAGAATTCTTAAAAAATACGTGCTTACTTAAGGATAGAGATATAGATGTATTTCTTGCATTAGGTAAGGTATTGGGTAAAACCGACAGAACTGACCAGGAACTTCAATTTAAATATGCACTCAATGAATTTGAATTATTAATTGTCGAAGCAAAGGATGAAAGAATAAAAAATGAAAAGATGTACAGATCCCTAGGAGTGCTTATGGGATTGGGAATGATAATTATTCTAATATAGGGAGAGAGATAAATGGATGTCAATTTGATATTTAAAATAGCTGCAATAGGAATGATTACTGCGATACTACACATTGTCTTGGAAAAATCAGGGAAACAGGAATATGCATATCTATTGACTCTCGTTGGTGTGATCATTGTATTAGGTGTAGTAATTAACCTTGTAAGCAATCTTTTCAATGATGTCAGGGTTTTATTTAGACTTTATTAGGTGATGGGTATGGAAATATTTCAAATAGTTGGTATAGGATTAGTTGCTACTATTTTAATCGTAATTGTAAAGCAGACAAGGCCTGAATTTGCTATATTAATTTCTATTGCTGCAGGTGTAATAATATTCTCCATGATGCTTTCAAAGATTGTTTATGTTATAGATACTATAAGTAGTTTATCCAGTCGGGCAGATGTGAATATTACTTATTTTAATACTATTTTAAAAATAATCGGTATGGCTTATATAGTTGAATTTGCATCTCAAATATCTAGAGATGCCGGACAGGATTCTATAGCCATGAAGATAGAACTTGGCGGTAAGATTCTGATAATGGTACTTGCAATTCCAATACTGCTGGCTCTTATGGACTTGATTATAAAAATACTACCCTAAAGGTGAGATGATGAAGAGGACAATCTGTATAATTATATTTTTACTCTTAATCCCAAGTATTTCCATGGGTGAAGGAGATGTTCGTGATTTATTGGTAGAGGAACAATTAGATTTATTTAATACACATGAACTTGAAAAATTAACTGAGGAGGTGCTTAGGGAAAACAATCTGGTAAAGGGAATAAACTTTAGAGAAGCTTTAACTAGATTAATTAAGGGAGAGAAAGCATTTGACAGTAAGGAAATAACGAAAGCATTAGGTACAGTACTTTTAAATGAAGTTAAAATTAATTTTGGATTTTTATCTAAGATACTAGTTATTACCTTGATATCAGCTATACTAACCAATCTTCAGGGAACCTTTGAAAATTCGACTGTTAGTAGTCTAGCCAACTATGTTACATACATGGTAATAGCAATATTGATAATTGGGAGTTTCAATCAATTGATGGATGTTGTAAAGGACAATATCAATTTAATGGTAAGTTTTATGGAGATATTATTACCTATTTTACTGACCTTTCTCATAATTGCAGGTGGACCTAGTACTAAGCTATTATTTCATCCTATGATAATTGGCGTAGTAAATATAATAGGTGTTTTAGTAAAAAGTCTTATATTTCCATTGATTTATTTTTCATTTATAGTAAGCATATTGTCCAATCTATCTCAACGGATAGAATTGAAAAAGCTTACGGAACTGGGAAGACAAGTAATAACATTTGTTATAACAGCAGTATTTACAATATTCGTAGGAATTATATCCATATATGGACTTTCAACTAAAATTGATGGAATCTCAATTAGAACTGCAAAATTTGCTGTAGACCAATTTGTACCAATAGTAGGTGGATTTCTTTCTGATGCTGTAGAAACCGTAATTGGTTCTTCTGCAATTCTTAAAAATGGAATAGGAATTATTGGTTTGTTTATTTTGATACTTATCATTATTTTTCCTATAATAAAAATTACTGTTCTGTTACTAGTGTACAAGTTGATAGGTGCAGTTATAGAACCAATAGTATCTTCAAATATTTCAAATTTTTTTTCAGATATGAGCAAAACCTTGTTGATGATACTTATAAGCATGGTTGCTGTTGGAATCATGTTTTTTATAACCATTACAATCATAGTAGATACAGGCAACAGCTTACTAATGTTAAGGTAGGTGGTTAAGATAATTACTAGATTTATGAATAGCTGGTTAAAGGAAATCGTAGTTCTGTTCATTATTATTTCAATGGTAGACATAATAATACCTAAGGGAAAGATGAAAAGATATGTAAATTTTATAATTGGTCTTCTTATAATCTTTACGATCATTAGTCCAATAACAAGAATCAACAACATATCTCTAGATCTTGACAAGGCCGTAAGCAATTTCACAGATAATTCAGTTCAAGTGACTTCTATGGAAGAAATACAGGAGGAACAAATCAAAAAACTATATATCAGCAATTTAAAAAATGAATTAATAGAAGTTATAGAAGAAAATTTTAATTATGAGGTTGCAGATTTAAAAATCAATGTAATTCCAGATAAGGAGCAAATATTTATAGTGGATAGCATAGATTTAATATTAAGCGGGGAAATTTCTAGAGATAATAAACAGAAAATAAAGGTGGAAAAGATAGAACTAGAGAAAGAAGTTGGCGAAACTATAAGTAAGGATATAGACAATGAGTTAGCTTTTGCAATTTCAAATTACCTTCAAATAGAACAGGAAAAAATCAATGTATCAATAATTGACAAGGGGGATAAAAATGGAAGAAATAATTAGGAAGATTAGGAAACATCTTGAAAGCTTAAGCAACAAGAAATTTATTAATAATTTATTCATAATATTACTTGTATCAATCATAGTTTTAATAGGGATTAGTGTTTTTACAGATAAAAAGGATGAGGCTTCTATCACACCTGCAGAAAGCTATGTGGAAGAGAGCAGCATTAAACAAGAATATGGAGAGTATTTGGAAAAAAGACTGGCATCAATTTTGAAAAAGTTAAATGGAGTAGGTGAGGTTGATGTAATGGTTACATTTGAAGATAGCAAAGAGAGTATACCAGCTTCTAATACTACTAAGACTGTTGAGACTACAAAGGAAGTTGATGCAGAAGGGGGGACAAGAGAGGTAAATAGAGAGGACGTAAATATTCAAATGGTAAGCAGTACAGATAATGAAGCACTTGTAGTATTAAAGGAAATAAATCCTACAGTAAAAGGTGTCATAGTTGTTGCAGAGGGAGCTGAGGATGGAATTGTATTAGAAAAACTATATGAGGCAGTCAAGACTGTACTTGGTATAAGTGGGAATAAGGTTCAAGTTTATTCTAGTAAATAGGAGGGAATAGAATGTTCAAGATAAAAAGACCGGCTATCATAGGAATGTTGTTAATATTGCTAGTATTTACTGGCTATTTAAATTATCAACTTACGCAACAGGCTATGTTAAGTGCATCTAAAGAGTATCAATTACATGAAGAAATGGAAATGGCTGAAAACATAGGACATGAATATACTGTTTCTAGAGAAGATGATATTGAAATAGTAGATTCTGTACCTGTGGAGGATGATGTAGAGGAAGTAATTTCAACAAGTAAAACAGAACTAAGTGAAGTTATGAGTAATGAGAATGCTACAACAAATAGGGATTATTTTGTTGAATATAGGCTTTCAAGGGATAAACTTAGAGCTGGAATGATTGATAGACTCAATGATATAGTGAGTAATGCAAATACTGATACAGAGGTTAGAACTAAGGCACAGAATGAAATAATTAATATAGGAAGTGTGTCAGAAAAGGAACTACAAATAGAAGGATTAGTTAAATCCAAAGGATTTGAAGAAGCACTTGTATTTTTAACGGATGACGACATAAAAGTAGTTGTTTCGAAAAATGAATTGACAGAGCAGGATATGGTTAAAATATTGGATATAGTAAAATCTGAAACCTCCTTCGACGCGGCGAATATTAAAGTTATGAAAAAGCAATAGATTGTTGTAAAGCATCTTTGCCTTTGATATAATATCTTTAGAATTACGCTTGGAGGTGTAAATATGGGTGAGAATATTATGGACGAGAATATTGAAAAGGGTGGCGTAAAAATATCAAATGATGTTGTAGCCATCATAGCTGGAGTAGCAGCTACAGAGGTCAAAGGTGTAATAGGCATGAGCGGCGGTATAACAGGCGGTATAACTGAACTTCTAGGTATGAAAAATCTATCTAAAGGAGTAAAGGTTGAGGTTAATGAGAAGGAAGCTTCTATAGATGTTTTTTTAGTAGTTGAATATGGATCAAATATTGCGCAGATTGGCAAGGCTGTTCAAGAAAATGTTAAAGCTTCTATAGAAAATATGACTGGACTTGATGTAGTTCAAGTCAATGTTAATATTCAAGGTGTGAGCATGCCAAAGGAAGCAAAGACCGAAGTAGATAAAAAATAAATTTGATAATTTTACCCTCTGTTTCAGGGGGTAATTTGACTCTAAGGAGGAAATATGGGCAGGAAACAGGCAAGAGAAGGGGCTATGAGATTAATATTTCAGATGGAAAGTACTAATGACTTTTCTGATGAATCTATAGACGTATATTTAAGCAATTTTCAATATGGTGATTCAGAAACAAAATATATAGAAGATTCTGTTAAAACGATTAGGGACAATCTTGATGAAATAGATAAAAATATAATTTCACATTTGGAAGGCTGGAGTATATATAGACTAGCAAAAGTTGATCTTGCAGTATTAAGAGTGGCTATATATGAAATTTTATATAGACATGATATACCTTTAGAAGTATCGATTAATGAAGCAATAGAAATAGTTAAGAAATATAGCGCTGAGGATTCATTTAGATTTGTAAATGGGGTTTTAGGTAGTTTTGTAAGAACAATGGATGATAAACATGATTAAATATTACATGGGAATTGACACAAGCAATTATACAACCTCCATAGGTATTATAGATGATAATGAACATATATTGTTTGATGCTAGAAAATTGTTAATTGTAAAGGATAGGGCACACGGCTTAAGACAGCAGGAAGCAGTTTTTCAACATATGAATAACTTACCAATCTTAATTGATGAATTAACAAAGGATATCGATATAAATAAAATAGATACGATTTCTGTAAGCTCTAAGCCTAGAAATGTTAATGATTCTTATATGCCTGTTTTTGTAGTAGGAAAAAATCAGGCATTTATACTTTCTAGGGTACTAAATAAAAGTTTAAAAGAATTTAGCCATCAGGAAGGGCATATTGCAGCGGGTCTATTGAACTGTAAGAGGGTACCTGAAAGATTTTTGTCTTTGCATATTTCAGGAGGTACTACTGAAATATTGATAGTGAAGAGCTTTGCTGAAAATTTTGATATAAAATTGGTAGGTGGTACTTTAGATATAAACTTTGGACAACTTATTGATAGAATAGGGGTATATCTTGGATTTAAATTCCCTTCCGGAAAGGAGTTGGAATCTTTCTCTAAGAAAGGACAATTACTTGACATTCATATACCTATATCCATTAAAAATAACACATGGTCAAATTTATCAGGACTCGAAAATTATTTTATCAAGTTAATAGATTCAAAAAATTTCAAAAATGAGGATATTGTTTATACACTATTCCATACTATAAGTAGAATAATAGAAGTATTAATAAAAAATACTACTTCTGAATTTAATATAAAAGATATTATAATTACAGGTGGAGTTTCAGCAAATACATATATACGTAATTATTTAAGGGATACTATAGATTTGAATATCATTTTTCCTCAAGTAAATCTATCTACGGATAATGGTGTAGGTATAGCTCTATTGGGTAAATTAAAAGAAGGGGATAGGAGATGGTAGGATGAAACCTCTTAAGGTTTATGAGGTCAATAATTACATAAAAAGAATTATCTCAGGAGATATGGTATTATCAAACCTTAAGATTGAAGGTGAAATATCAAATTTTAAACATCATTATAGTGGACATATGTACTTTTCTTTAAAGGATGACCGAAGTAAAATTAAATGCGTTATGTTCAGAGCTGATAATGAACAGTTACACATCAAGCTTGAAGAAGGCATGAAAATAATCGCCTCTGGGTATGTATCTGTTTACGATAGAGACGGAGACTATCAGTTTTATATCAGAAGCATTGAAGAAAAGGGAGTAGGGGATTTGTACAAAGCTTTTGAGGAGCTTAAGAAGAAATTGCAAAAGGAAGGCTTATTTGAGGAATCTAGAAAAAAGAAAATTCCTTATTTATCTAAAAAGATAGGTGTAGTTACTTCCTCAACTGGAGCTGCAATAAGAGATATCGTTAGTATAATTAAAAGAAGATATCCTCCCTGCGATATACTTATCTATCCTACTTTAGTTCAAGGAACTAATGCGCCTATGGAACTTTGTCAAGGATTGAAATATTTAGATGATAGATTAGACATAGATTTGATAATTATGGGAAGAGGTGGTGGTTCCTTCGAGGAATTGTTTGCCTTTAATGATGAAAAACTGGCTAGAACAATATCTAATCTTAAGACTCCTATAATATCAGCAGTAGGGCACGAGACGGATTTTACTATATCTGATTTCGTATCTGATCTAAGAGCTCCAACACCTTCTGCTGCAGCTGAATTAGCAGTACCGGATATCTCTTATTTATATAATAATCTAAATAATAAATATGATATACTCTCAAACTTTATACTAAAAAAGCTACATACCTATAAAAATGATTTAAACATGGCAGAAAGAGCATTAAGATACAATGACCCATCAATAAATATTAGAGATAAAAAACTGGATATTGATAATTTATATAAGGAGTTAAACTATTCTGTTGAGAAAATATTAAGTAAAGAAATTAAAAGATTAATTTTGTTGGAAAACAGATTGAAAATTTTAGATCCTAATCAATTCTTAGATAAAGGTTATGGAATTTTATACAATAGTAGGCATTTGAAAGTCAAATCAATCGATGAATTAAAAGTAGACGAAGAATTACATATATTGCACAAGGAAGGAACGATTAAAACGGTAATCGTAGAAATAAACAAAGGAGGACTTCAGGATGGAACTAAATAAATTATCATATGAAGAAGCTATGTCTAAACTAGAAGGAATTTTAGAAGAATTAGAAAATGATAATATCACATTAAATGACTCCCTGAATAAATATAGGCAAGGTATGGAATTGTATAATTACTGTAGTGATATATTAAAAAAAGCAGAAGGAGAAATCAAGATTATTTTAGAAGAAAGAGATACAATTAGAGAAATAGACTTTGTTAGGGAGGGTGAAGATGAATATTGCTAAAGACTTGGATAAATATATAAGTCTAGTGGATGTTGAGTTGAGAGCTGCAATCAATAAGAAAAATATATATAATACAAAAATATATGATGCAATGGAGTATAGCCTTTTTACAGGCGGTAAACGACTGAGACCTATATTTGCAATTAAATCCTATGAATTGTTTGATGATGATTTAGATAAGATATTGCCTTTTGCAATTGCTATAGAAATGATACATACATATTCCCTTATACATGATGATTTACCTAGCATGGACAATGATGATCTAAGAAGAGGAAAACCTACTAATCATAAAGTCTTTGGTGAAGCTATGGCAATATTAGCTGGTGACGGTTTGCTTAACTTTGCATTTGAAATTATGTCAAATTATTCACTAAATAATATGGGGTCATTAATAGAGAACAATAGAAATATAAGAGCAATAAGAGAAATAGCAAATTATTCCGGATGTAATGGAATGATAGGTGGACAGGTTTTAGATATATTAAGTAATTATGATAAAATGGATGAGGAAAGTCTTATTTATATGTATAGTACAAAAACAGCTGCTTTGATTCAGGCTAGTATAATTTCAGGTGCTATAATAGGTGGTGCATGTGAAGAAGAGCTTGAAAGCTTAAGGGATTTTGGACTAAATCTTGGGTTGGCATATCAGATAAAGGATGATTTATTGGATTTTAATGAAGATAAGAGTATCAACAAATTTACATACTTGCGATATCATAGTTTAGAGGATGCAGAAAGAAAGGTTGAAATATTAAGTCAAAAAGCTATAAATGCTTTAGATTTATTAGAAAATAGAAATACCGAATCCTTGAAGTCCCTAACAAAACTTTTAATAAATCGTGAGATATGAATTTAAGGAGTTATTATGAGTAAAAAAAGAGCGGATATATTATTATTTGAAAAAGGGCTAGTTGAATCTAGAGAAAAAGGGAAAAGGCTTATTATGGAGGGGCTTGTTTATATAGGCACTAAAAAAATCGATAAGCCCGGAGATTCAATAGATGAAAATGAGAACATTACAATAAAAAGCAATCCACTTATATATGTTAGTCGCGGAGGGCTTAAGCTAGAAAAAGCTATTAATTATTTCAATCTAAATTTATGTGATATAATAGCTATGGATATAGGTGCTTCAACCGGAGGATTTACCGATTGCATGTTAAGAAATGGAGCTGCAAAGGTATATGCTTTAGATGTAGGATATAATCAGCTGGATTGGAGACTTAGAAATGATCCAAGGGTAGTTGTTATGGAAAGAACCAATATCAGAAATATAACTAAAGAGGATATTGAAGATAATATTGATTTTATATCAATTGATGTATCCTTTATATCACTTAAACTTGTTCTTCCTGTAGCCAAAGAACTACTTACTACTGATGGAGAAATTGTTGCATTGATAAAACCGCAGTTTGAAGCAGGTAGAGAAAAGGTTGGTAAAAAAGGTATAGTTAGGGATAAAAATACACATATGGAGGTAATCACTAATATAGTCAACTTTTCTGAAGAAATAGGTCTATTCCCTTGCTCGTTAACTTTTTCACCTGTTACTGGAGCAACTGGTAATATAGAGTTTCTAATCCACTTAAAAAGAAATACGGAAATATTTGAACGAAAGTTAATACAAAAGACAATTGACGAGGCACATTTTACTCTAAAATAGCGGAGGTGCTTTATGTTAAAGGAATTGAGCATAAAGAATTTTGCAATTATTGATGATATAAAAGTGGAATTTACTGAAGGATTAAACGTACTTTCCGGTGAGACAGGCTCTGGTAAATCCATAATTATTGATGCTTTAGGTATAGTTCTAGGAGGTAGAAGTAGCAAGGAGCTCATAAGAAGTGGGAAAGAAAAAGCCATTATAGAGGTATTGTTCTTTATAAATGAAGACATTAAAGAAATTTTACGAGAGTGTGGAATTGAGGATGAGGGATTGCTTATAATATCTAGAGAAATAAGTATGAATTATCCAAGTATATCCAGAATCAATGGAAGACCAATTACAATAAATTCCTTAAGCAAAATTACCTCTAAATTAGTAGATATATTTGGCCAACATGAGCACCAGTCATTGTTGAACATTGCAAATCATCAGTTGATTATAGATAGTTTTGGAGATGCTTGTTATGATGATTTGTTGCAAAAAATTAATTCAACTTATGAATTATATAGAAAAGAAAGACAAAGATTGGATGAAATGAACACCTCTTCCTATGAAAGAGAAAGAGAAATAGATTTGCTAAAATTTCAAATAAATGAGATTGAAGAAGCTAAATTGACTAACAAAGATGATGATGAAATAGAGGATAATTTTAAAAAATTATCCAATATGATGGAAATCATTGCAGGATTAAATGAAGTTGTAAATATTTTCAACAACTCACAATATGATTTTAATTCTATCTTGGATTTAATAGATAAAAACATAAATACTTTGAGTTCGATTAGTAAATTTGATAAGAATTTAGAACCATCTTTAGATAGATTGACGGATGCAAGGTATGAATTACATGATATATCGGGTGAATTGCAACTTTATTTAGAAGGTCTTGAATTAGATGAGGACAAGATGTACTATCTTGAAGAAAGATTGAATTTGGTAAATAGATTAAAGAAAAAATATGGCTCAAGTATTGCAAAAATTAATGAATATAAGGAAAAGATAAATCATGATTATGAAAAACTATTAAATTTTGAGAAGGAATTGGATAAAATAAATGAAGCTATTACAGAATATGAAAAAAAATTGTTATTTTATTCTGAGAAATTAAGTGAAAAAAGAAAAATAATAGCACTAGATTTAGAGAAAAAAATAGCGTTAGAACTCTCAGAATTAAATATGGATAGAATAGTTTTTAAAATAAATTTTGAAAAGAAACACGATTTTTCTAACAATGGTTTAGATAAAATAGAATTTTTGATTTCTACTAATCCTGGAGAGGATCTAAAACCTTTGTCGAGGATTGTTTCTGGAGGAGAAATGTCTAGAATTATGTTAGGTTTCAAAAGCATAATAGCGGATAATGATAAAATGCCTACTTTGATATTTGATGAAATAGACACTGGAATAAGTGGTAGAACTGCACAAATCGTAGGTGAAAAAATAAAAAAAATCTCAAAAAACCATCAAGTCATATCAATTTCGCATTTACCTCAAATAGTAGCTTTAGCAGATAGCCATTTTGTAATATCAAAAAACATTGAAAATAATAAAGCATTTACAATAATTAAAAGATTAAATGAAGATGAAAGGATTAATGAAATAGCAAGACTCATAAGTGGAGCTGATATTACGGAAATAGCATTAAACAATGCCAAAGAAATGATTAAAATGAATAAAAAACTCAAATAGCCACTTTATTAAAAAATGAGAGTAAGGAAATTTCCTTATTCTTATTTTTTTTGGAATTTTAGATTTTAACTAACAATTTTCTTAATATTTGTGGAGAATAAATAGACTCTAAAAAGGCTAAATTATAAATGCACTAAAAAAAATTGGAGGTGAGGATTTAAAAAAACAAAGGAGAGTGATGTTATTTGGGCAAATTTAGGCCAAATGTTAAATATATCTTCTTATTCATTCTAATACTGATTTTAAGCTTATCATTACAAATAAGTCAGATTCTATTTTATCCTTCTGACTTCAATATTATTAAAGGGGAAAATAAGGATTTAAAAATATCTTTTCCGTTCTCAGTTGAACAAACCGAAGAAAGTATTGTAAATACTATATATAATGAAGGAAATAATAATCTAAATAATAGTATTACTTTAAATGGAATTGATGAAGGTAATACAAATTTAAAGGTAAAACTTTTGGGATTAATCCCAATTAAAAATTATAATATCAATGTGATAGATAGGCCTATGATAACACCTGGTGGCAATGCTATTGGGGTCAGAATGAATACTAAAGGTGTTTTAGTAGTGGCTGTTACAGATATAATCGATATAAACGGAACACGAAAAAGTCCCGCAAGAGAAGCCGGAATAAAAGTTGGAGACAGTATAATTGAAATCAATGGAGAAAAAATATTAAGTTCTGAACAAGTAGTAAAAATTTTAAATGAAAACAAAGATAAAGATGTAGAAATCCTGATCTTAAGAAATAAAGGCGAATTCAAAACTATCTCAAAACCTATTCAGTGTCTACAGGACAACGCATATCGATTGGGTATATGGGTTCGAGACAAAACATCAGGAATAGGTACAATGACTTTTTACGATGGAGAATCTAATCTATTTGGAGCATTAGGGCATGGAATAACAGATATGGATACTGGTGATTTATTATCAGTAGAAAAAGGATTTGTAATGAATGCAAAAATATCTGATATTGAGCAAGGGAAAAAAGGAACTCCTGGTGAAATTAGAGGAGTTTTTTATAAAACCGATGAAGTTTTAGGTGAAATAGAATACAATACTCCTTTTGGAATATATGGAAGCTTAATAGACAACAATGGTGACATCAGAGATAAAGAGCAAATACCAATTGGTTTTAAAGAAGAGGTTAAATTAGGAAAGGCATATATATTGACCACTCTTGAGGAAAATAAGGTTGAAAAGTTTGAAATAGAAATACAAAAATTAGAAGCTCAGGAAAAGCCTAATCAAAAAAGTATGATCATCAAAATTGTTGACAAGAAACTTCTAGAAAAAACGGGTGGCATAGTTCAAGGTATGAGTGGTAGCCCAATAATACAAGATGGTAAATTAATAGGTGCTGTAACTCATGTATTTGTAAATGATCCTACTAAAGGTTACGGATTGTATATAGAATGGATGTTAAATAATCATGATAAGCCATAATTTCTGGCTTATCATTTTTTCTCTACAAAAAATAATTAAAATTTTAAAAAATTTCACAAAAAAGAAGGAGTTTTAATACCAATGTCGAATACCTTAAATATTACATTATAATTTAAAACCAGGGGGGATAAAAAAATGGAGAAGATAAAAGTTGCGATAGTTGATGATAACAGAGAGTTTTGTCAGATAATTGCACGGTTTATTTCTGCTCATGATGAATTTAAGGTAGTAGGGACTGCGAAAGATGGCATAGAGGCATTGGAGCTAATAGATAGAGAAAGGCCTGATGTAGTTGTATTAGATATTATAATGCCACATTTAGACGGATTAGGAGTATTGGAGAGATTGCATGCAGCAGAAGATGATTTTTTTCCTAAAATAATAATGTTATCTGCAGTAGGGCAAGATAAAATTACACAAAGAGCTATTGAATTAGGTGCATCTTATTATGTTGTAAAACCATTTGATTTTGAAATATTTATAAAGAGATTAAAAGAAATTGTTGAATTAAATCCTAGTACTGAAGGTAATTTGCAAAAACCAATAACTGTAAATGTGAAGAAATCTTCAAACTCTGAAAAAAATATGGAGACTAAAATCACAAATATCATTCAGGAAATAGGAGTACCTGCACATATAAAAGGTTATTTGTACTTAAGAGAAGCAATTACAATGGTAATAAAGGATATGGATTATTTGGGAGCTGTTACTAAAGAATTGTATCCTAGTGTAGCCGATAAATTCAATACGACTCCTAGCAGAGTTGAGCGAGCAATAAGACACGCCATAGAAGTTGCCTGGAATAGAGGTAAAATTGATACTATTGATAGAATATTTGGGTATACTGTAAATAATAACAAAGGAAAGCCAACAAATTCTGAGTTTATTGCTCTAATTGCAGATAAACTAAGATTGGAGCAAGATGTTTTAGATAAAGCTAATTAACTTGCTTTGAATGGTTTCTATATCCAATAAAGTGTATGAAAGTATATATGGAAAATTTCCATAATCCTACAAATTATAAACTTGTTGCCAACTAACTTTTTATCCTCCACCTAAAAAATGGAGGGGTTAAAGTGAAAGATTTTGACTATTATATTGAGGATTTTATGCTTTATTGCGTAAGTAAAAACTTGTCTAAAAAGACCATGAAATCTTACGAGCAAACATTAAAATTGTTCCAACTGTACATGGAAAAGGAACAGGACACCAAGGAAGTTGATAAGGTCGACACAAAACAAATTAGAGAGTATATATCTTATCTAAGGGAAAGAGGAAAGTATACTGTACAAGTTGCCAATGCTGATATTAATAGACCACACAATCGCACTGATAATGGTAAAAATATCTCTATGGTTACAATTAACAATTATATCAGAAATATAAAGGTATTCTTTAATTATCTTGACGAGGAACATATTATTAAAGTTAATCCTGTAACCAGAATTAAGCAATTAAAGGTATATGAAGAGAAAAAAGAGCCATTACAACGAGAAGATGTAAAAAGGTTGCTTAATTCGTTTAATATAGTGACATTCTATGGTTATAGGGACTATATGACAACTAAATTATTATTAAGCACTGGTGCAAGGATAGGGGAAACTTTATCATTGGAAATGGATGATTTGAATTTTAGAAACAACACAATATTGTTCAGAGATACTAAAAATAAAAAGGAAAAATTATCTTATCTTACACCTAAATTATCTAGTGAATTAAAAAAGTGGTGTAATTTTAAAGAAAGATATTCAAAGAGCCAATTTCTATTTCCAACCACAAGGCATACTAAAATGTCAGTTTCAAACTTTGAACAAAATCTTAGAAGAATATGCGACAGTACAGGGTTAGAAGTAACGCCCCATCGCCTTAGAAGAACATTTGCTACTGACTTCTTAAAAGCAGGAGGGTCAATATACGTTTTATCTCAACTTCTCGACCATAGTGATGTAAAAGTGACTGAATTATATTTGAACCTAGATAGGGAAGATTTAAGAAGAGAATATCTAAAGCACGCCACATTGGATTATTAGGTGGTGTTGATATGATGAAATTAGATGTTTTAAAAACTATTAACAAAATCAAAGATGCAGAAATAAGAAAATTGTTTATACTTGAACATGAAAAACTTGATAAAAGTCACGAGGAAACGATTAAAAGAGATAAGGAAATAATGGAAATGATAGAGTATACATGTAAATAGGTAATAAATTATAGTCGGCTTATTAGTCGGCTATTTTTTTGTTTTACGGGAAAAGGGGGGGTAAAACAGCACATTTCGGACAAATATAGTGAAGGATAATAGAAAAGGCAAAATTTAGAATGCAGAAAATTAGAGCAAATGTTCGAAGTTAAAAAATCATATAAACCTGTAATTTCAACGACTACAAGGTTTGATGTCTAAAACCTCTATATGGAGAGGAGATGATATAGGTAGATGTGAAGATTGTGGTAAAAGAATTAAGATAACTAATAATAGAGGTAAATACTGTAATGAGTGTTGGAAAGAAAGGCAAAAAGAATGGCAAAGAGAAAGTATGAAAAAAATCAGACAAAATAATAAAATGTGAAGTTTTAGAAACCACCCTCAACGCCACTAATTGCAAAGGTTACGAGGTTCGATGTCTATAATCTCTATATGGAGAGGAATGTAGTGGTTGGATTATGTGTGAGGTTTGTGGGTGTATAGAAAAAATGAATAGTAATAGTATGAAGTATTGTAACAAATGCTTTGAAGAATATAGAAGAAAATATAAAACGGAAAAGCAAAGACAGTATAGAAGCGTGGATTGTGTGGACAATTAAGAAAGCCATCAACACTAGTAATTCCAATGGTTACAACCGAATGTGTTGAAAATTAAATAATAGAAGGGTAAGACATGTGTAAATGTTAGAAAGCAAACAATCCCTTGAACAATAGTAATATCAATACCTATAGAAGTTTTATAATTTTGGTTATATGGTACTATAACAATTTAGGAAAGCAACCAAACCGTGAATCTTAGTAATACCAACAATTACATCAATCACCATTGAAAATTAAATAATGGAAGGGTAAGAACTATCA
>DAIUFH010000046.1:0-17194 GCA_036844705.1 Tissierella sp. | reverse complement strand
GGACATTTTTATAGATAAAAATAGGTAGTCCATATTTTGGGCTAACCTTTTTTTATGCATTTTTATATTTGTTGTAAATAATTGGCATAAAGTATGCTATAATTTTATTATATATGTTAAGTAAAAACAATGGACAAACAAAATATTTGATGTAGTAATAATCTAAATAAAACTATTAGACTTTGGAGAGATTAATTTGTTAAACATTACAATAAGAAGACCAAAAATGGAAGATAAGGAAAAACTACAGGAATTTTTCAAATTAGTAATAAATGATACTTTCATAAAAGAAGGCATTGAAAATGAAATCTACGATCTTGAAGAGGAAATTCAGACGAAGAATAAATATTTACAATATGACCTTGAAAGTGAAGGAAAGCTTAGATATTTTCTAATTGCAGAATATAATGAGAATATTGTCGGAACTATAGAATATGGTAAATCAAGTGAATTGATTGATAGTTGTACTAATGGAGAGCTAAAGGATCTCTTTGAGGTAGGAACTGTTTTCGTCATGCCTGATTATCAAAAACAAGGTATAAGTAGTTTACTATTGAATGCCATTTATGGTGTCTTGATAGATAGAGGTATAGAGGAATTTTGCTTGGACAGTGGCTATTCAAACTCTCAAAAAGTATGGACTAAGAAATTTGGGGCACCTAATTATTTTATTGAAAATTATTGGGGTGAGGGTATGCACCATATGATTTGGAGAATTACATTAAAAGGAGGATGTTGTTAATGAAGTACAATTTTGATGAAATTATCGATCGAACCCAGACTGAATCCTCTAAGTGGGATCCAGAAACATTAAGGGAAATGTTTGGTGAAGATGGTATATTACCATTCTGGGTAGCGGATATGGATTTTAAAGTAGCTGAACCTATTATTGAAGCTTTAAGAAAACGTGTAGAACATGGAATATATGGATATAGTGTGAGAAGGAATGGCTATTATCAAGCTATTATTGATTGGACTAAAAAACGTTTTGATTGGGAAATAAAAAGGGAATGGATAGAATTTACACCAGGCATAGTACCAGCAGTCAATTATTTAGTACAAGCTCTTTTGAGACCTGGAGACAAGGTGCTAATTCAACAGCCAGTATATTATCCATTCAAAAAATCAGTTGAAAATAATGGATGTCACATAGTCGTTAATGAACTAAAAAACAATGGCGATTTCTATGAAATAGATTTTAATGACTTTGAAGATAAAATTAAAGACTCAAAAGTAAAGATGTTTATATTATGTAGTCCACACAATCCAGTTTCAAGGGTTTGGACCGAAGAAGAATTAAGAAAAATGGGTAAGATCTGCTTGGATAATGATGTAATAGTAGTCTCTGATGAAATCCACAATGATTTAGTATATTCAGGAAATAAACATATTATGTTTGGTTCTTTGAGTGAGGACTTGGCTAATATCTCTATCACTTGTACAGCGCCAAGCAAGACTTTCAATCTAGCTGGGATGCAAGCTTCAAATGTTATAATTCCAAATAACAAGATAATGACTCAGTATAGAGAACAATTAGAGAGAAACAATATTGGAAATCAAAATCCGTTGAGTATAGTTGCAGTAGAAGCTGCTTACAAAGAAGGAGAAGAGTGGCTAGAACAGTTGCTCCGATATCTGGAGGGGAATATAGAATTTATAAAGAGATACTTAGCTGAAAATCTTCCAAAGGCTAAATTAATTAGACCTCAAGCAACATATCTTGGGTGGATTGATTTAAGAGAATATGAAAGTGATAGCGAAAAATTGGAGGCGTTGATAATTAAAGAAGGAAAGATAGCATTTGATGGTGGTTCGTGGTTTGGACTAGGTGGAGATGGTTTTATTAGAATCAATTATGCATGTTCAAGAGCATTGTTAGCAGAAGGACTTAAGAGATTAAGCAAAGCAATTGATAAAATTAACCTGTAACCAGTATGTAACCCATTATATATAAAAAATATGTATACTAATATTATAGAAATATTAGGAGGTATGAGTTATGAATATTAAAAAAGCTATGGCATTGTCTTTAGCCACATGTATAACTTTTAGTCCAGTGGCATTGAAAGCAGAGAGTGAGGATAAGGATATAGTACCAATAAATTCACCTATAGTCATGCCTGCAGAAGATGAAGCTAAAGAAGCTGAATATATCGAATTCAAAGGTAAAATTGAAAAAGTTGAAAATGAAAATGATATGCTATATATTTTGGTAAGGAATAATCAAACAGAAGGTCTTGATCTAATAAAGGCTTACATTAATGACGATGTTATTCTATTAAGTGATAAGACCTTGGGTTTTTCTAAAACGAAAGACTTGGCGGAAGGACTTGAGGTCACTATTTTCTACCATAAAGATACAATTATGACAATGAGCTATCCACCAATGCTAGGTCCTGATGTTGTAGTTATCAATGACAATGAAGATTATCAAGGTACAATGGTTTCAAAATTTAATAAAGATTTATTAAATGCTGAAGGTAGTATGATTATTAGACCATCAGATGATACTGTTATTGTTGATAAGGATGGAAAAGCGTTAGAAACTGGAGATTTGGCAAATAGAGATTTAATAGTTTTTTATGATATCGTGTTAGAAAGCTATCCTGGCCAAACATCTCCGAAAAAGATAGTTGTTATGCCTGTAAGAGAAGAAACATCTTTAGAGACTCCTGTAGAACAACCTGAAGAATCTCAACCAAAAGAATTTAAAGAATTTATTTTAAGAAAAGAATTCATTAAAGAACTAAATGGAGTTCAAATGATTCCTTTGAGATTAGTAGGAGAAAGCTTGGGTTATGAAGTGACTTGGAATCAGGAGACAAAGACTGCAGAATTAGTAAGAGGTGCCCAATGGACTTCAGTTACCATAGGAAAAGACAATTATAATTTTGCAAAGATGCTTGTTAAACTAGGTGTGGCACCTGAGCTAATTGATTCTAAGACATATGTGCCATCAAGCTTTACAGAAGAGGTATTGAAGGCTAAGGTCGAAGTAATAACAGAAGGATTAAAGATACTTTATTAAACTTCTTAGTTAAGCAATACAACAACTATAAGATGAGTTAAAGTATATTAAACCCTATGAATGTGCAAATTCATAGGGTTTAATTTTTTAAGCTCTATTGCCTGTAATTTTTATAAAGTCTCTAGTTTGTAAATACCATCTTAGCTCAGCTTTCTCATTGCCTTCATTAGGGAATCTGAAACAGACAGCAGTTCCTTTTTTAAATGGAAGATAAATTCCTGAAAGTTCTTGGCTCCAAATAGAGAGAAATGGCTGATGTCCAACTAAGACAGCTACTTCACTTGGATTAAGATGTTGAACTATTTCCTTAATTAGTCTTATATTGCCTCCGTTAGCAAGAAAGTCAAAGTACTGTGGAGGCGCTATCTTAAGCTCAGATGATAGCATTTCAGCTGTTTGAACTGCTCTAAGTTTAGGACTGGAATAGATCTTAATATATTTCTTTTTGCCTAGCATTATTTTAAATCCAGCTATACTTTTACTTAAAAGTCTTCTACCTCTGATTGAAAGTGATCTTAAATCATCATCCGGTATAATATTTTTATCCTCTGGTATTCCATGTCTATATAATACTATATATTTACTCATATGAGCACTCTCCTTTATTTATTATCTTATTATCTACAGAAATACCTATATTTATCTATATAAATTTTTTTAGTTTGTATTAGTACATCATTTGTCTCATATGTTTTGAAAAATAGTCCTAAACATGTTAGAATAATAACGAGTAAGTAATTCAATAAAATTAAGAATTATAAATAAATTTTATGTATTAATAGGTACATAAGTAACGAGGGGGAGATTTTGATGGATATTATTAGCAAGTTCAAAAAACTTGGCGTTGATAACGCACCTGGTCAAGAATCACGTCAGCATACTACTAAATTGGATATACGCGGAGAAAAGCTTTCTGGTGTTCCGATTGATTTTTCTCATGGTGATGTAGATGCTTTCACACCTATTCCAGGAACTCTTGATTCATTCGTTGAAGGTGTTAAAATAGGTGGTGCACAGGCTTATACAGAGTATCGTGGGAAGGGTTTTATCCTTGATGATTTAGCTAAAAAGTTATCTGATTTTACAGGAGCAGCTATAGATCCTGCTAACGAAATAATCGCTACACCTGGTACTCAAGGGGCATTGTTCCTTGCTATGGGTGCAAATATAGCCAGAGGCGACAAAGTAGCAATAGTTGAACCTGACTACTTTGCAAATCGTAAACTTGTTGAGTTCTTTGATGGTGAGTTGGTACCAATTCAGATGGAATATACTAAATATACAGATCGAGCAGGTCTTGATTTAGCAGCACTTGAAGAATCATTCAAGAATGGTGTGAAGCTATTTTTATATTCAAATCCAAACAATCCAACAGGTTCTATTTATTCAGAAGAAGAAGTTAAGTCTATTGGAAAGTTAGGTAAAGAATATGGTGTTACTGTTATAGCTGATGAACTCTATTCTCGCCAAATATTTGATGGTCGTAAATATACTCATCTAAGGAATCAAGAAATTGTTCCTGATAATCTTGTCACTATAATAGGACCTTCAAAGACAGAATCCTTGAGTGGATATCGTCTAGGTGTGGCTTTTGGTAGCGCTGCTATTATTGAGCGTATGGAAAAGTTACAAGCTATAGTGTCATTACGTTGTAGCGGATACAATCAAGCTGTATTCAAAAATTGGTTTAACGAACCAGAAGGATGGATGGAGGAACGAATTAAACAACATCAAGCTATTAGAGATGATTTGCTAGAAAAATTGAGAGCAGTAGATGGTATTGAGGCAAGAACTACTGAAGGAGGAAGCTATCTGTTTGTTACACTTCCAGAGCTTGAAATCTCTATGTCAGATTTCATTAAGGTTTTACGTATTCAGGCAGAAGTAACAGTTACTTCTGGTACAGAATTTGGACCACAATTTACCAATAGTTTCCGTATCAACTTCTCTCAAGATCATAAGGCTTCTGTCGCTGCAATAGAGCGATTGATAAAGTTAATGGAGTTGTATAGAAAATAATATATCATGAATATAAAAATGAAGGTCTGCTTAAAATGCAGACCTTCATTTATATATTTGGTTATTCAAACCTTCAACCAAAAGCATTCCTTCATAAACCATATCTTCATTTATCTTATATGGAAGATGCTCCATATCTGGTCCAATTACAGTTTCTTTTAAAACAGGGTCAAGAATTCTACGATCCAATGGCACTTCAATATCTGATAGACAAATTGGACAATCCCATTCCTTTAGATAATTTCTTATCATTTTTGCTTTTTCAATTTGATTGTCTATCATTAATTGAACTAAAATTCCATAAGCTACAACATCACCATGCAGATATTTTTCTTCTATATGAGGTAGCAATGTTAGACCGTAGAACAATGAGTGTGCTACTGCTCCGTTATAGTTTTCGTCAACAAGCAGCGATACCATTCCAGTATTTACTATATTAGCTAGAATAACCTGTTCCAGTGAAGATGTTACTTTTCTCGTATTACAATCCAATAATGCTTTTGTACCATGGGTAAAAAGTGGTTCAGTACACATACTACTAATAGTTCTACCTAGTGCACTAGTAAAATTCAAATTATCATTACGCGTGGCAAAATTACATTCGTAATGTTTCGCTAAAGTATCACCCATCCCAGCACGAAGATATTTAGTTGGAGCCTTTGCTATTATGCCACTGTTTATGAATGTATGAATTGGAGGATTGTCATAAAACATAAATTCCACAAACTTATGATTCAAATCATAAACTACAGAGAGTGCAGTAGTTGCAGCACAGGTTGCAGCTATTGTTGGGATTGTTATTACGGGAAGATTGAGCATAGATGCGATGCCTTTGGCTGTATCTATAGACTTTCCTCCGCCTACTCCAGCAATAATATTTGCACCACTTTCTTTTGACTTTTTTGCTAAAGCTTTCATGTTTTCATATGTACATTCTCCACCATAAAACAGTGGTTCGAGTAGCTCTATATCGGAATCCTTAATACATGATTTAAGTTCTGACACAGCCGCCTCAAGAGCTTTATGTCCACCAATTATCTGTAGTTTAGTTCCATATCTTGAACATATTGAAGGAATAGCCTTATATGCATCTTTTCCTATTGTATATCCTGTAAATGATATTGTTTGCAAATTAAACACTTCCTATCAATTTAGTATTTTAATTAATTATATTGTAATATTTAAATAATATCAAATTTAATAATATTAATTTGTTAATTACCTATTGAATAATACTAAGTACTTTTGGAAAGATATCTTTAGGAGGTGATTATATGACTAAAATAAATCTTTCTCAAAAAGAGAAAATGTTGCTAGAGGATCAAAAAAAGCATGAAGAGATATGTATTCAGAAGTATACAAACTATGCTAATCAAGTACAGGATCCACAGCTAAAACAATTATTTAACACATATGCTTCACAAGAGCAACAACATTACAATACAATCTCTCAGATATTATCAGGGCAGGTTCCAAATATGAATCAAGGTCAACAACAGCAAGGTCAACAACAGCAAAGTCAAGGTCAACAAGGTCAGCAAAATCAGCAAGGTCAACAGCAGCAAGTGAGTTCACAGATGGAAGGTAGTGCTGGTATGACTAATCAAAGTGATGCTGAACTTTGCAGTGACTTACTTATGACTGAAAAATATGTGTCAGGCACATACGACACAACGATATTTGAGTGTACGGATACTAACTTAAGAAATGCATTAAACCATATACAAAAAGAAGAACAGCAGCATGGAGAAGGAATATTCAATTACATGCATAGCAATGGCATGTATAATGTACAATAATTACTTCTAAGGTCATAGTCGAAAAAGATATTCTAGATCAATTTATTTGGTCTAGATTTTTTTGTGTAGGTTTACAATATTTTATTAGGGTATTATAATAAAGGTGCTTTGAGGAATTAGGGGGTGTTTGATATGGGAAATAAAGAAAAAATAATATCAGAAAAATCAAAGCAGATTATTCTTAAGCTTCAACAAAACGAAGTTACAGAACAGGCTATTTATCTTAATTTAGCCAAACGAGTTAAAAAGCAGTCGGAAGTTAAAATTTTAGAAGGTATTGCACGTGAAGAGGGTATTCATGGCAAGATATGGGAAAAATATACAAGTCAAAAACTGGAGCCACAAAGATTTAAAGTATTTATATTTTCATTGTTAAGTATAATATTTGGATATACATTCACCATTAAGATTATGGAAAACGGGGAAAAAACAGCACAAGAATCCTACTTACATCTGATATCAGAAGTTCCTGAGGCTAAAAAGATATTTCGTGATGAAGAGTTACATGAGCAAGCTCTCATAAATATGCTGGACGAAGATAGATTACAATATGTTGGTTCTATGGTATTGGGACTTAATGATGCTCTTGTGGAATTGACAGGTACTCTTGCTGGAATGAGTTTTGCATTGCAAGACAACAAACTTGTGGCTTTATCTGGCTTGATAACAGGTATATCTGCTACATTATCCATGGCATCTTCTGAATATTTGTCTGCAAGGTCTGAAGAAAATGAAAATGCATTGAAGTCCTCGCTTTATACAGGTATTATGTATATCTTAGCCGTCGTACTAATGGTGTTGCCATATTTGATATTACCAGGCGATCAATATATATATTCACTTATTATTATGCTTGTTATTGTAGTATTAATCATACTAGTATTTACTTTCTATATTTCTGTAGCTAAAGATTTACCATTTAAGAAAAGATTTTTAGAAATGGCTACAATAAGTTTATCTGTAGCAGCGCTATCTTTTGTGGTAGGATCTTTAGTAAAGAAGTTTTTAGGAATTGATATTTAGGCGTTATGTTGAATTTACAAAGATAAATTAGGAGAGTGATATTTTATGGCAGAGTTAAAATATGAAATAACCGAAAGAATAGCCGTTCTATCTGAAAGGGGGGTTTGGACAAAGGAATTAAATAAGGTAAGCTGGAACAACAGACCTGCAAAATATGATATAAGAGATTGGAATCATGAAGAAGGTAGAATGGGTAAGGGAACTACACTTACTGATGAAGAAGCTACAGCTTTAAAGGAGGCACTAAATAAGGTGCTATAGACTATTTAACTGGAGGGAAAAGATGCTCAAAATCGGTTGTCATTTATCTACATCTAAGGGATATGAAGCCATGGGTAAGGATGCTCTAAAGATTGGGGCTAATGTATTTCAGTTTTTTACACGTAATCCAAGAGGAAGTAAAGCCAAGGACATTGATCCTAATGATGTGGAAAAATTAATAGATATAATGAAAGAAAATAATTTTGGTAAGCTTCTTGCTCATGCGCCATATACGTTAAATCCATGTTCAGGGAAGTCTGAGACAAGGGAATTTGCAAAGATGGTCATGGAGGATGATTTAAATAGAATGGAGTACCTGCCTCATAATTATTATAACTTTCATCCTGGTAGTCATGTAGGACAGGGTGTTGAAAAGGGAATAGAATATATCATAGATATGCTAAATGATATATTGAAACCTGAATATACTACAAAAATTTTATTGGAAACCATGTCAGGCAAGGGAACGGAGATAGGGCGTAGCTTTGAGGAGCTTAAGCAAATAATAGATGGTGTAAAGCTTAAGGATAAAATGGGAGTTTGTCTTGATACATGTCATATATATGATGCGGGGTACGATATAGTAAATGATTTAGACAAAGTAATAGAAGAATTTGATAGGGTAATAGGCATGGATAGACTCTATGCAGTTCATATAAATGATAGTAAAAATCCATTTTCTAGCCATAAGGATAGACATGAAAAAATAGGAGAGGGAAGTATTGGATTAGAAGCTATGGCTAGGATTATAAATCATCCTAAGTTGAAGAATTTACCTTTTTATCTTGAAACTCCTAACGAGCTAGAAGGGTATGCCAAGGAAATAGAGATATTAAAAGGATTAGCTGAATAAATTAAATGACCATATTGCTAGGATACAATATGGTCATTATTTATATTATCTTTTATATACGATTTTTCCATCAATTATGGTCATATAGGTTTCAAAATTTATATCCTTGATTGGGTTTCCGTCAAATATAGCTATATCAGCATCCTTGCCTACTTCAATACTTCCGATTCTATCTGCTATTCCTACAATTTCCGCAGCATTAATAGTAATTGCCTTTAGAGTATCCATCTCACTTAAACCTGCCTTGTGAGCAAGACCTGCGCATAGAGATAAATGTTGAAGGGGGATTACAGGTGAATCTGTGGTTATTGCAATCTTTACTCCTGCATCATTAAGAATCTTGGGTGTTTCAAATGTTGTATTTTTTAATTCAAATTTAGTTCTATGCCCCATTGATGGTCCAACTATAGCTCCTTTTCCTTCTTCAGCCAAGTCCTCTGCTATTAAATGACCTTCTGTGCAGTGATCCAATGTTAAGTCTACATTAAATTCTTTGGCTATTCTTATAGCAGTAAATATATCATCTGCTCTATGAGCATGGGCTTTTAGAGGAATTTCTTTTTTTAGAACTGGAATCATAGCTTCCAGCTTCATATCGAATTCGGGCATATTATCTATTGCCTTTTCCTTCTTTTCCATATAGGCTTTTGTTTTAAATAATGTTTCTCTTAGGATAGCTGCTGTTCCCATTCTAGTAATAGGGGATTTTTTCTGATCGTTATAAACTCTCTTTGGATTTTCTCCAAAGGCAACCTTCATAGCCACTGGATTTTTGATTATCATATCATCAATTCTATGACCATAAGTTTTTATTGCGACTGCTTGCCCACCGATAACATTTCCACTACCAGGACCTGTAATAGCTGAAGTTACACCACCCTGATATGCTTCCATCAATGTTCTATCCATTGGATTTATCCCATCTACTGCTCTGATGTGGGGTGTTACTGGATCTACCATTTCATTTACATCATCACCTTCAAAGCCTATTCCATCTTCCTCAAGACCTAGATGACAGTGAGCTTCAACAAATCCTGGAGTTACCATTCTTCCTTCTGCATCTATTATCATGGCATCGGCTGGAGAATGAATGTCCTTACCTACTTCAGCTATTTTTCCATTTTTAATCAGAATACAGCCATTTTCTATGACTTCACCAGCCATTGTGTAAACAAGTCCGTTCTTAATTAATAGCATGTAATCACCCTACCTTATTTTGTAATTTTATATTCTAACCTGATGATATATCTTCTTACCTTTTCTTATCAATATTTTTTCATCTTTAAAATCATCTAATGTAACGGTCTTATCAATAGCTTCAATTTTCATATCATCGATTGTTATCCCACCTTGCTCTACTAATCTTCTACCTTCGCCATTGGACTTTGTAAGCCCCAGGGCTTTTAGTAAGTCAAGTATACCTATTCCTTCTTCAAATATCTTCTTATCCATTTCCGTAGATGGGATTGAGTCAGCATCTACTCCGCCTGAGAATAATGCTCTTGCTGTATTTTGTGCTTTTTGTGCTTCTTCTTCACCATGGATAATCTTAGTTACCTCAAATGCCAATACTTCTTTTGCTTTATTGATTTCAGCATCTTCTAGTGTGCCTAATCTTCTTACTTCATCCATAGGTAGGAATGTCAACAAAGCAAGGAATTTTTCAACATCTCTATCATCTACATTTCGCATATATTGATATAAGTCATAAGGAGATGTTTTTTCAGGGTCCAACCAGATAGTTCCAGACTCAGTTTTACCCATCTTCTTTCCTTCTGCTGTAGTTAAAAGCTTAAAGGTCATTGCATATACCTTATCCTCCTCAAGCTTCCTAACCAGGTCATATCCACCGAGAATATTTGACCATTGATCACTTCCTCCAAGTTGAAGCTTACAATTGTATTTCCTATATAAAACAAGGAAGTCATAGGACTGCATCAGCTGATAACTAAATTCGAAGAAGGTCAAACCTCTTTCCATTCGAGTTTTGTAAGCATCGGCTGTCAACATTTTATTTACTGAAAAATGTACCCCTATTTCCCTCATAAAATCCAAAAAGTTCAAATCTAACAGCCAGTTTGCATTGTTATCCATTATAGCCTTATCATCATTGAAATCAATAAACCTTCCTAACTGAGTTTTAAACATTTCAGCATTGTGGTCTATAATTTCCTTTGTTAGGACTCTTCTCATATCGGATTTTCCAGTTGGATCTCCAACCATGGTGGTTCCTCCACCAAGTAAAGCGATTGGTCTATGCCCGGCATTTTGCATATGCATCATTACCATTATCTGTAGAAAATGTCCTAGAGTCAAACTATCAGCTGTGGCATCAAATCCAATATAAAATGTTACTGATTCTTTTTCTAGTAATTCTTTTAGTTCATCTTCAAATGTAACCTGATCAATATATCCTCTTTCTTTTAATAAATCAAAAACATTACTCATTAAACTCCTCCTCAATTGTAATACATCATAAAATAAAAAAGGGTTTTCTCTTATCCTAAAGGACGAGAGAAAACCCGTGGTACCACCTTAATTTGCATATAGCCTCAGACCACGTAAAGTGTGGCAACCATAGCGACTTTATTAGGAATTGTAATTCACTATAAAACTCATTGATAACCTCTCACCTTGGTCATCTCTCTGTTAAACTAAGCAATATAGCTACTGACTTCCCATCACTCATATAGAATTAAGGATATATTAATACATTAATATGAAAATGTCAACTATTCAGTGATTGTAATTTGTTGACTATTTTCCCATAATCCATGGATATTGCAATATGCTGTTGCATATAGTGTACCGGATTTTTCTGCTTTGAATTTAACTTGTGCACAATAATCCGTAAAAACTCCCAGATTTCCATGGGCTGCAAAATCTACATTTGCAATTTCTACTGGAAATTTACTTCCTTCTGGTTGATAATAAATTTTAATCCATGAAATATGATGTTCTAGAGTATTTGGATGAGGAATTTCTTCTCCGATAAGTACTTTTACGTCAATAAATTCATCTTTATTAGCGGTTTCTCTTGCATGTATTACTGGCACGTGTTTTTCGCCTTTCCAATCTCCACTTTGGTATAATGCTCCTAAACTCTTCAAATATAAAACCTCCTTGAATAATTTTATTATTTACTTTAATGTTTCATGTATACCCATAGTAAATAAAATTATTCTATTAAATGGTAAGATTTGAGGTATAATAAGAATAATATATCTAAGGAGGATGCAATGGCAAGAGTAGAATTGATTGCTACAACAGCTTTTGGGCTTGAGGCAGTTTGTAAAAGAGAATTGTTGAATTTAGGTTTTACTGATATAAAGGTTGAAAATGGAAAGCTTACATTTGTGGCTGAAGAAAAGGACATACCTAGAGTAAATTTGTGGTTGAGAACTGCAGATAGAGTATTGCTGAAAATGGGTGAATTTAAGGCGCTGACCTTTGATGAATTATTTGAACAGACTAAGGCATTACCATGGGATGAATGGATACCAGAGGATGGGAATTTTATAGTTGAGGGAAAGAGTCAGGATTCTAAATTATTTAGCATTTCGGATTCACAAAGAATAGTAGAAAAGGCCATAGTAGAAAAACTTAAAACAAGATATCATGTTGACTGGTTTGAAAAAACAGGGGCTAAATTTGGTGCAGAGGTTTCATTGCTAAAGGATATGGCAACATTGACTATAGATACGTCGGGTGAGGCTTTGCACAAGAGAGGTTACAGGGATAGAGCAGGAGATGCGCCTATAAAGGAAACTCTTGCTGCTGCTATGATACTTTTGAGCTACTGGAACAAAGACCGTCAACTTCTGGATCCGTTTTGTGGGTCCGGAACCATTCCAATAGAAGCGGCAATGATTGGAAGGAATATAGCACCTGGTCTTGATAGAAATTTTGCTTCTGAAGAATGGCCAAGAATAAATAAGGAATTTTGGGCTGAGGCTAGAAAAAAGGCTTTTGAGGCCATAGACAATGATTGTAAGTTAAATATACTTGGGTGTGATATAGATAAGAGATCTATGCTTAGGGCTAGAGACAATGCAGCCAATTTAGGACTAGATGAAGATATCCAGTTTTTTATGAAAGATATGAGGGATGTTGATTTAAAAAACGAATATGGGGTAGTAATTACTAATCCACCATATGGTGAAAGAATAGGAGAAAAGGAAGAGATTGAAGAATTATACAGGGATTTTGGAAAGAAATTCAGAGAGCTTGACACTTGGTCTATCTATATAATAACATCAGATGAAAATTTTGAAAAACATTATGGAAAGAAGGCAGATAGAAAAAGAAAACTTTATAACGGAAGAATAAAGGTGGATTATTATCAGTTTTATGGACCAAAACCACCTGTAAAATAATTATATAGGAGGTAAACTCATGGGTATTTATACTAAAACAGGGGACAAAGGGACTACATCATTATTTGATGGAAAGAGAATCTCAAAGGATGATATAAGAGTTGAGAGCTATGGTACAGTTGATGAGCTTGGAACATTTATGGGCTTAGCTAAAAGTTATGTCAATGATAAGGAAATGTATGATACTATACAGGAAATACAAAACAAGCTTTTTACAGTAGCTACTAATTTAGCAACAGAAGATGATTCTAAGGTAAAGTTTCATATATTGGAAGAGGACATTTTAAATCTTGAAAAATTAATTGATAAATATATGGGAGCATTAAACGATCCTACTGGGTTTATTGTTCCTGGAACAAATAAGAAATCTGCCTATCTGCATGTTGCCAGAACTGTATGCAGAAGGGCAGAGAGAAGAATTATATCACTATCTGGAGTAGCTGAAGTTGATCCTTTGGTTATTAAATATGTCAATAGACTATCAGACGTTTTATATGCCATGGGTAGGTATTCAGAAGAAGAGCAGGTAAAAGTTAAATATTAAATAAATATTATATAATTAGAAATATAATTGTCGATATTTTATATATAGAATTATTTGCTAGTATGTTATAATGAATTAAGGGGGAAAGTTGGTAAAGGATATTGACAAAAATTTAACTATTACTTTTGGTTTCTGAATGTAATTTAAAAGGTGAAATATATGATATGTGATGGAGAATCGATTAATAAAAATATAGAATATAAACAAAATTACATGCTAAATTATCATGTTTTAGATGGTATGGCTGACTGGGTTCGAGTAGTTGATAAAAATAGTGTAGTCATATTTGCAAATGCAGCAATGAAAAGTGCATTAGGTGAGGATATAGTTGGCATAGAGTGTTATAAAGCTTATTGTAAGGATAAGAAATGTTCATTTTGTATCTCAAATAGAAGTATTCTGACTGGGGAAACTATACAGAAAGAAGAGATAATAGATGGTCATTATTATTCTGTAAAGAGCTCGCCGGTTACTGATGAAAATGGAGAAATATATGCGGCCGTTGAAGTCTTTAGAGATGTAACTAGGGAGAGAAAGTTAGAGATGGAGCTTATTAACAGAAATAAGAGAATGCGCAAGGACTTGCAATTTGCTAAAAGAATTCAAGAGAAAATTTTACCTAGAAAAGGGACCATAGAAAATATTAACATAGACTATATTTATCAGGCTTCTGAGATGCTTAGTGGAGACATGTTTGATATATTCTATATAGATGAGCAAAATATTGGGATATATATAAGTGATGTAGCTGGACATGGTATTGCGGCTTCTATGATGACTATGTTTATTAGACAAACTATGAGGTCAATAAAAGATGATATATTGAGCCCATCTTTGGCATTGTCTGAGCTTCATCGTAGGTTCACGTTTTTAAACCTTGAATCTGATAAATATTTTACCATATTTTACGGAGTATATAACAAGAAGACACATGAATTTAGATATTCAAATGCTGGTCATAATTGTATACCTGTAAAATTTAATGACGGTAAATATGAGCTGTTGTTGATGAAGGGTTATCCCATTGCATTAATTTTTGATGTAATGCACTATGAGGAGAAGATGATACAATTAAAGCCTGGAGATAAAATTCTTTTTTATACCGATGGTATTACAGAGGCTAAGGATCACAATAACGTTGAATTTGGTGTCGAGGGTATTTTAGAAACAATAAAAAAGGCACCTAATAACTTATTACAAGGAATAGAAAATAAATATATATACCACAATTGGGGGGAGCAGGATGATGATTATGCCCTTGTACTAATGGAGGTAATGCAATAGCCTAGAATTTAAATTCTAGGCTTTTATATAATGAGGAGGGATTTTATGGATATAGGCTTAGATTATTCAAATGTCTTTGTAAGATGGGATGAAATTAAAGCTCTTGAGCCATTTGTGGAAACCAGTCACAATTTACTTCATCAGAAAAAAGGGTTAGGTAGTGAATATACTGGATGGGTGACTTTACCTAAAGATTATGACAAAGATGAATATTTAAGAATTAGGAATTCTGCTAAGAAGATTCAAAGTGATTCCGATGCTTTAATTGTTATAGGAATAGGAGGGTCTTATATAGGCGCACGAGCTTGCATCGAAGCCTTAGACCATAGTTTCTATAACATAATCCCTAAAGATAAAAGAAATACACCAGAAATTTATTTCGTTGGCAACAATATTTCTTCTAAATACTTAAGAGATCTTTTTGATGTTATTGAAGGTAAGGATATTTCTATTAATGTTATATCTAAATCAGGAACTACCACAGAGACTGCCATTGCCTTCAGATTTTTTAAGGATTATATGGAAGAAAAATATGGTAAGATTGAAGCAGCTAAAAGAATTTATGTAACTACTGATAGAGAATTAGGTACACTAAAGCAACTTGCGATTAATGAAGCCTATGAAAGCTTTATAATTCCAGATGATGTTGGTGGTAGGTATTCTATATTTACAGCTGTAGGACTTTTACCTATAGCAGTAGCAGGAATAGACATTGATAAATTAATGGAAGGTGCCCTAGCTGGAATGCTGGAATATTCTAATCTTGATCTAGAGAAAAATCCATGCTATCAATATGCAATTATAAGAAATATTTTGTATAGGCGTGGAAAAGAAATAGAAATTTTAATAAATTATGAACCAGGACTTCAATATCTAGCTGAATGGTGGAAGCAACTTTATGCAGAATCAGAGGGAAAGGATGGTAGAGGAATTTATCCTGGAAGTGCTAATTTTACTACAGATTTACATTCAATTGGACAGCTTATTCAGGATGGGAAGAGAAATATATTTGAGACTACTATAAATATTGAAATACCTAGAGATGATATTGAAATTAAGGTAAATGAGGATAATTATGATGGATTAAATTTTCTAGATGGAAAGACAATGGATCATATAAATAAAAAAGCATTTGAAGGGACTGTTATGGCTCATGTTAAAGGGAATGTACCAAATCTGATTATAAATGTACCAAAATTAAATGAATATTTTTTTGGGAAATTAATATATTTCTTTGAGAAGTCCTGTGCTATTTCAGGGTATTTATCTGGTGTAAATCCGTTTAATCAGCCTGGTGTAGAAGAATATAAGAAAAACATGTTTGCATTGCTTGGGAAAAATTATTAAAGTATGTTAGTATTTAAAACTGGATACAATAGACAGTAGTATTGGAGGTTTATTTATGAAAACATTTACTAAGGTCTTTATTGTATCTTTTTTTTGTTTTTTTATTGCTTTATATATTGGAGCAGCAAGCTATCTTAGTACAAATGATATAGATATAAATGAAAATATGGGTTTTGGATTTTATGAAAAGGAGGATTTTACAAAAGTAATACTCAATAAATTGGAAGCAAAACCTAAAGAAGAAAAGGTATTTTCTTCAATGGCTGAAGCATTTAAGAATAGTTCAAGAATCAATTTTTTGATTTTGGGTATGGAAGACACAAGAACGGATAGTTTGTTGTTAGCATCCTTAAACAGAGATACTAAAAAAATTGATGTTATCTCTATTCCCAGAGATACATATGTTCATAGAAAGGGATACAATGCTGGTGATTTAAGAAAGATTAATGCAGTCTATTATAGTCATGGTGAAGAGGGAGTTAAAAAGACTGTTTCATATTTACTAGATGATATCCCAATACACCATCATATTTTGTTAGATTATGAAGCAGTGAAAGAGGTGGTAGATATAGTAGGTGGTGTAGAAGTAGATGTGCCCTTTGATATGAATTATAGTGACCCTACAGCAAAACCACCTTTAAAAATTGATATTAAAAAAGG
>DAIUFH010000045.1:0-17295 GCA_036844705.1 Tissierella sp. | reverse complement strand
TTTTACCGAAGGCTTTATATTTGTTTTCCATGCATGCATTGCAAGAGATACTGCGATTACTCCATAAGCTACGAATACTCTGAAGTATTCTCCAAGCTGTGCGTTGTTAAATAGCTGTTTTCCCGCCTGAGGAGCTACTGTAAACAATGTATGGAATAGTATAATACCTATTATAGCCTGCTTGTTGGTTGCCTTCTTAACTGAAGCTCCACCGACTAACAGTGCCGCTATTGCGAAAAGACCAACCTGGGTATGGGCACCATATGTTGCGAAGGTTCCTATATTTTGAAGATAAATTAACTGACCCCAGCAAGCCAGTACCGTAGACAACACCATTGCGATAATACGTATACGGTCTACATCTAGCCCTGCAGCATTTGCCACTACTCTACTCTGACCTACTGTTCTCATGTTTTGACCAAGTCTTGTTCTTAGCAACATATTGTTGAAGAAACAGATACCAACTATGCAAAGATAAGTAGTTACAGGAATATTTACATACATCAGTATTACCTCTATTGGTTTTATATACGTCATAGCATATAATATACCCGCAACTATAATCAAAGCAATAGGCTTCTTTATTGAATATTCATTATCCTTCTTTATTACCTTGTTATTAACAATTCTCCATATCTGTAATAAAACCATAAATACCAGTCCTATTGTAACAGCATAAAGAAGTAACAATCTATCAGAAGCAAGGAAAGCTTCTATTGCTGGTATAAATGTTAATACATAAACAACAATAGCTATGCCTAAAATGATTAAATCCTTAGCAATTGAAGAATTTGTTTTCTTTACCTTATTAAATACCATCTTAAATATAAGTACTGCTACTGCTATATAGAAAAATATTTCTACTAGCTGTAACATAGACACAGTATCAAGTGAATATTTTAAATTTCCTGTAAGGTCTATGGTATTTTTAACACCTATACCACCTGGTATTATCAGTCTATCACTATATACAGGTATGATTCCTCCTATTACATATAGAAAGAAAAGTTGATAAAGACCATCTGCGAAATACCCCAAAACCATACCTGCAATCATCTCTGAGCCCTTCATTTTATTAAATAACTTACCAACTAGATACCCAAATAGCAATGCTATTGGAGTTGACATCAATACACTTAATAAAAATCCCTGAATACCTTCAAAGCCCCAGTATATTATCCAGAACACAGCTATTTGCGCAGCTATAGCTCCTATAGTGATTCCAAAGTTTAATCCCATTCCGGCTAATACAGGTATCAATAGGGCCAATACCATAAATCCATTTCTACCAAAACGTGTAAATAATTCTCCAGCAACAAAGGTTAGCGGGTTACCAGATACATAGATGGCTCCTATACACAGTGCAACGAATAGTACTACTACTTTGTTTTCACTTATAAAGTTAACAATATTATCCTTCATTATTTATTACCTCCCTTTGTCTTAGAAAGGGCATATAGAATGATGCCGTTGGATATAATTAATCTTAATACATCAGAGAGGTTTCCCTCTGGAAGGATTTTGTTAGCTACTGGAAGTGCAACAGTCAATATCCCCTGGAACAAGAAAGCTCCCAATATCACATGAGATATCTTTGCTCTGCCAACACTAGCTCCACCAATAAGTACTGCTGCTACAGAGTGAAACCCCATCATCAATGGTGCATTGTACAACTGAAGAAAACCATAGCTTTGTGCATATGTTATAATTCCTAAAGCTGCCAACGCTGTAGATACAGCAGTCCCTATAATTCTCATCTTATCTACATTTATTCCAGAAGCCCGTGTAAATTCAGGATTCTCTCCTGCAGCACTCATTGCCATGCCGACCTTGCTTCTCATAAATAAATATACAATAAAACATACTGCAAGAAAGAACAATATCAATCCCGTAGGTACAAATAATCCAGTTGCCGGATTGCCTATGCTAAATGACCAAAGCTTATTTAGTATTAGCCCAAAGCTTCCTTCAAGACTTATGGTATTTCTCATTCCTTGCTCTGAGATAGGCCATACTAGATTTCCATTTTTAAACGGCAGAGCCAGCCATATCATATTCATAAATGCTATTACGGAGAAACCTACATATGTAGACACAGTCATTTCAGACCCTTTTAATTTATTCAACATAAATCCGTAAAAAACACCTAAAAGTCCACCTAATAAAATCCCTACCGCTGATGCAAATAGCATACCTAACCAAGGATTTGATATTCCCAGTTCAATTGATAGTGTAGCTCCAAGAAGCCCTGCGACTATTCCCAAGGAAATGCCAAAATTTAGCCCTATACCACATTGTACTGCAGGAACCATAGCAAGAACTAAAATACCATACATTGCCCATCTTCTAATGGAATCTCCCAGAAGATTTAGTATATTTAATCCTAATGGTACTGATATCACAAGAAGAAATATGAAAAAGCTTGTTATGATAATTCTTGGAAGACCAATATTGTTATAAATATTGCCTATTTTCTCACGCATTAATTAGCACCTTCTTTCTTTGCACCTGCCATTGCCAGCCCAAATTCAGCATCAGGTGCATCAGGGTTAAGAATTTTTGCCAGCTTCCCGTCAGAAACTATGGCTATACGATCACATAGTGAGCGCAACTCAACCAATTCGGAACTTACCATAATAATCGTTAAACCTTCTTCACGGTTCAATTTAACAAGGTATTCGAGTACAAGCTTCTTTGCACCTATATCAATACCTCTTGTTGGTTCAGATACAATAAGCAGTTTTGGATTCATTGTAAGTGCTCTTGCTAAGCATACCTTCTGTTGATTTCCTCCAGATAGATTGCCTGCTATTTGTCTAGGGCCAGTACATCTTATATCTAGAAGTTTAATCATATCTAAAGTATGATTCTTAGCTTTCTTTTTATCATAAAGCTTAATTGGACCTAATTTAATGAGAAAATCTTCCTTAATCTGTATTGCATTAAAAGTAATATTCTGCTCGATGGATTCACCAAGCAACAAGCCTACACCTCTTCGGTCCTCGGAAACAAATGAAATTCCATTTTCTAAAGCATTTCCAAGTTCTTTAAGCTCAAGCTCCTTACCATATAGCGTAGCTGTTCCTTCCGATTCATATAAACCCATGATTCCATTAGGTATTCCCACTTTTCCTTGTCCTGCAAGACCACCAATGCCAAAAATTTCTCCATTACGTATATTAAGGTCAATACCCTTTACCATTTCTCCTGGCATATTTACATGAAAATCCTTTAATGAAAGTGCTATATCATCATCTTTTAATATTCTCTTGTCTTCAACATCATCTACAAGCTTTACGACCTTACGACCTATCATAAGCTCTGCAATTTCTTCTACAGAGGTATCCTTTACGTCCTTTCGTGCAACAAATTCACCGTCACGTAAAACCGTTAAGCTATCCGCTACTGTCATTACCTCATCCAATCTATGAGTAATAAATATAATTGCTATTCCTTTACTTGCAATAATCTTCATTATTTCAAGTAGCCTGTTTGCTTCACTTTCAGCAAGTACAGCAGTTGGCTCATCAAACACCAAAAGTTTAATGCCAGTTTTATCTATTTCTCTTGCAATTTCAATAAATTGCATATATCCAATAGGTAAACCTGCTATCTTTACGTACTCTTCAATATTCAGCCCAATATCTGCGAGAGCTTTTTTGGCATCCTTTTTCATTTGTTCTATATCTAAGCTTTCTAGGCTTTTCCCAAAAATATGACTTAAAAAAGTAGGTTTACTAATCTCTCTACCTACCTTTATATTTTCAGTTACTGTAAAGCCCGGTATCAGCATAAATTCCTGATGAACCATCCCAATGCCAAAATTCATAGCATTATGCGGCGCATCTATAACTACCTTTTCACCGTCTATTTCAACGATACCTTCAAATCCTCCGCTTGTATGTATTACTGGCATACCAAATAAAATATTCATCAGCGTTGATTTTCCAGCTCCATTTTCCCCCATAAGGGCATGTATTTCACCAGGCTTCACCTGCAAACTAACATTTTTAAGTACTTTATTTCCATAATACTCCTTAGATATGTTGTCCATATTTAGAAGATATCGGGTTTCCAACATTCACCCCTCCTCTTTATTTAAGTCAAATAAATGAACTGACTTTAGCACAAATCTGTTTGCTCGCTTCACTCGCACAGATTTGGCTAGTCTGTATCTGACCTACCATCGATTTGCAAAAGGCGCAAATCGGGTTAGGTCATGAAAATCGCCGACTTGCCGAACAAGCCGGCGATTAACTTTTCACCATTTCTTATAAAACTTGATTACTATGCACTAAAATCGTAGAAATCACATAGAATCATATAGTAATTATCAAGTTCAACGCCATCTTCGTTGTATTTAGTTAGTTGAGCCTTACCTTCTCCACCAGCTATTCTATTAACAATACCATTTAAAACGCCTTCATCAAGTCTTCCGTTTGTTCTTCCTTCAAGGAATTCAATTGAATAGTCAACACCTGCTTCAACCATTAACATATTGATTGGAACTCCCCATGTAGCCATTCTAGCCTCTTGGCCGGCTTCGGTAAGTTTTTCATCTATAGAATCAAGCATATATTGAACATCTCCAGCATGACCGGAAACATTTATATTAAGAGCTGCTGGATATCCATGATATGGACTTGGGCAACATTGTTGTGGATAAATTCCACCTTGTTCAAGGACTGATCTTATTAATGGTTCCTGCATTGAGCAGTTTGTAGAGAAGAAAGCTGTATCCTTTCCATATTGAGCAATTTGACGAGGTACGTCTTCAAGTATAAATTGTTGAGCACCTGATACACCAGCATCACCTGTTGGATCTGGAGCTGCAACATCAACAAATTCTATACCAAGTTCATTACATTTTTGAATCATAAGCTCACGACGTGCAGCAATCGTTGCATAGGACAAGTGACGGGCAAATGAATAGTGGATAAACGTTTTAGCACCCATTTCTGCTGCTTTAGTAGGAATAGATGTACCCATTGAGATTTCGTCTACTAGCATGACTATGTCTGCCTTACTAGCTATAGTTGCAGGATCCTCTGCAGCAACTCCAGCTACAAATAACATATCCGGACGAGTTTCTCGTACCTTATCGATAGCTGCAGCTGCACCTGGTACTGCCTGAACAAAAACTATAGCCTTTACATCTGGATCTGATGCCAACGCTACTACGTTTGCTATAGTAGTCTCGGTTTCAGCTGAAAAGTTATCAGGATATGTAGCAGTAACTATTATTTCATTACCATATTTAGCTACCATGTTTTGAGCTGCTTCATATTCCTCTTCACCTTGTGATACTGTACCTGTTATAATACCAATTTTATAATCTCCTTCAGTTGGTGTTTCAGCATCTGGTGTCTCTGCCGAATCATCCGCTGGTGTTTCAGGTGTTTCAGCAGGTGCTGGTTCTTGACTTGAAGCTGGGGTCTCTGCAGCACGACACCCTGCTAAAGTAATAACCATCACTAAAGCTAATAGTAAACAAGTAATCCTCTTAGCCATTAAACTTCCCCCTTTATTTAATATTATTAGCCCTTCGAACAATCAAACAATTCAAAGTTTTCTAATATATATTAAATTATACAACCAAACTATACCAATTTCAACTAAATTATGACTATTTACAAAATTCAACTTTTTTCGCCAATATACTCAAAATCAACAGTCTTATAGAACTCTATTCTCTCCTCCAATGGAGGATGAGTATAGTACCATATTTTATATATTTTAGATGGTCGAGGAATTCCAAGACTTGTATCGTAAAGTTTTTTCATTGCAGAAATAGCAGGCATTCTATTTTTAGTCAGTGATATTTCATATGAATCAGCTTCGATCTCCATAGTTCTAGATACGTAACTAGAAATTGGAGAACCTAAAAAAGTAAATAGATTTAATGCAAGTATCAACAGTGGCAATGATGAATAATTATAAAGATTTCTAAAACCAAAGCTACCATCAGATGCCTTTAGAATCCACCTTGAAGATATAAACACTAAATATAGAATTAAAATAGTCCCAACTGAGCTGAATATAATATTTTTCCATATATGACCTTTAACATAATGTCCCATTTCATGCGAAGTAATACTTAAAATTTCCTCCTCAGTCATATTGTCAATTGTTGTATCCCATAGCACTATCCTTTTTGATTTAAATATACCTGTCATATAAGCATTCATGGTTTTTGTATCCTTACTTTTATCAACCATAAAAATCTGAGCATCCTCAATTCCCGCACGCTCCAATAGACTATCTATCGCTTGCCCCAGTTGTTCATTTTCTATAGATGTATATTTATTAAATATTGGATCTATGAGAAATGGAGAAATAAAAACCATAAATATAATAACCGGAATTGCAAGCAATCCAAGATTTAACCACCAACCTTTTGGATTACTGTAAATAAAATAATAAGGAATCCAAAGTAACAAAGCAATCAAGCAATCGTTTACCAAAAATCCTTTTAAATTCAATTCTAACCATCTTAAAAAGGTTTGATCTGACAATCCATATTTATGTTTTAAATAGAATGATGAATAAAAATCAAGTGGTAAGTTAATTAAAAATATCAATCCAAAAAATATAATCCCATATAGTAAGCCTGAAAAAAACAGATTTTTACCCTGACCTACTGTTAGATTTATTTTTTGTGATAGCCTAGATGTAAGAAAAAACAAAGGAATTGCAAAGGATAATATCAAGTTCACACCCCATATATGCAGGCTGTCCATCCTTAGTGAATATACTTCGCTTTTTAGATCAGGATATTGTACTTTCAACTCTTCCATATTTTTTATTTCACTCTTTATAACAATAAATACAAAGGAAATCAAAAGAGCAAAAAATACAACAATGGCTATTCGAAGTTTGTTTTCCATCAAATCACATCCTTACTTTTTTCATATATTATCATACATTATTCTTATTATATCCTAATTAAACTTATTACCCTATATATGTAGATAGGATGCCATTTAGCATCCTATCTATTTAAGTCTATTTTACTTCTATGCCCCCGAATATAGGAGTCCCCCTGATTTTTAATACAGGAGCATTTGGATCTAAATTGGGTTTTGTATTGTTATCCCATCCACCTAATATAGGTGTCCCCATCATCTCAACTCTCCAATCATCAGGTACTAGTATATCCACCCCTCCAAATAATGCAGTTACATCCATGAAAGCTTCGTTGTTATTAAGTTTTGCCTTTCTTAAATCTAAGTCAATCCCTCCAAAGATTGCTGAAATCTTTCCACCCTTAAATGTCTGAGATTGATTTAAGGTATCAATCGCGGAAAAAATTACAAAAAGATCTACAGTATCCTCCATTGAAATATTACTTCTACCCCGCTTTTCTGAATCTGCGAAATTATTATTTTTTTTTACACCGTAATTAAAAATTATGCTGATACCAACTACAATCAATATTATTGGAAATAATAATCTAAAAATATCCACATCAATATAATCTAGTCTTCTCATCTGCATTAATACACCAAAAATAACAAGAACAGAATTCCATACCTTAGAAGATTTTCTGTCAAATAATCCAAAGATACCTATTAAAATCAATATACAGGGCCAATATAGAGATATTATATCACCGAAATTTATATATCCTGTCTGATCCAACAATAAGCCTACACCAAGAAGTATCAGTATAAATCCCCAGAACAACCTACCATTCATACAATTACCTCCTCTCTCCATTCACAATTAACTTATATCATTAAATTAATTTCCATATACACTTCAATTAATACCTTTCAAGTTTAATATAACATAAAGGATGTTAAAAAAAAAGAAGCAAAAGCTTCTTTAATCTAGATAAGTAATCGTTGCTATATATATTGAATCCTTTTGTGCGTATTCTATATCTACTATCTCTAATATATTGTCTTCATTCTCACGTATCCATTCTTCTACTTTTTCCTTTAGCTTAGAGTCATCATCATATTGTACAAAAGCGGCATGTTTCATAAAGCACCTCCAATTCTTCTATTTCTTACGTACACTCTGAGCCATTGGATCAGCTATAAGCTCATATCCACCCATACTTGCTATTGTAATCATCATAGCATTAATAATAGTGAGAACAATTCCTTCAATATTTGCACCTTGCTTATTAAATAGAAAAGAAAGAATCAAAGCAATAATAAATGAATACAACCTTACAAAATGGTCTCCAAATTTTTTCTTTATCAAAGATTTAGTAAATTGAACTATTACTATAACTGCCCCAGTTATCCCTGCAAATGTCGTTAGTACGTCCATAGTCATAAAATCTTCAAACATACCCATCCCCCCATAACATTCTTTAATATGATATTATGCTTAATTTAACAACGTTATGAGGAAATATTTATTCTATCGCTCTATTTTTTAGGTGTTTTATATATAATTATTGAAACAATTTATATTAAAATCCTAACTGCAATGATGTTATAAAGTTTATGAAAGATTAATCATATATAAACGAACCTAACTTACGTTCTTGCCTCAAATTTTGTATGGCATTTTGGACAACTGACTATTATTTTTCCCTTTCCCTTCGGTACTCTTAATTCCTGCTTACATTGAGGACATTTAAAAAATTTATGTGTTCTAAAATGCTTTACTCGATTAGAGACCCCATACATTTTAGATTTGATTGGATTCATCAAATTTAAAAATTTTGTATTTTCATCATATCTCTTGTATACATTCCTTGAAAATATTCTAAAGTAACTTAGTGCCAATATCACCATTGCAGCAATGTTCGCATAACTAGATTTAGTAAAAATACTTATGACAACTAAAATAACACTTAATGTAATCATTGCATTCGACAGCTGATCTACACCATATCTCCCCTGCATAAACTTTCTAAGCCGTTCCTTCATATTATTTCTCCTTATCTGTATTTTTGAATATCATAACCTAAGATTGTTAAAATTGTGTGAACTTTTATCATTATTTTTGTATATCGTTTATTTTAATAGGAGCTATTGCTTTAAATTGAGCGGTTAATTCATTAACTGCCTCAAGATATTTATCCATATCCATCTCTATTGGTTCTTTATCCTTGCTAATTTCTAAATATAGTTTGTATATTTCCTTGTATTGCTCAGGTGCAACTTCTTTCTTTATATAATATAGGTTTATTACTAAATCAATCAATTCGGATTTAGACATTTTAACAGTCCTACCACTTCTAAGCATCCCAATTTTAAATAATTTGCCCATCTGACCAAACATAGATTAAAACAACCTCCTCCATTGTTATCTATATTATAGCATATGGAAGTATAAACGTTATAAAAAAATTGACATTTATGCTAATTCAAAATAGCCACCAAACTATGGAAATAAATACATTAGCTTGGTGGCTATAGGGGAAATAACCAGTTAACAAGATATTATTCTTTTGAAAAATTTCCTACACATAAGCAAGTTTCAGTGATTCACATGGATTACAGAGAGCCGTCCAAATCTGCATATCTTCCAAAACAATGAGGCTCGAAGATACTGTCTTTGATTCACTTTCATCAATACTGTGTCTACATATACAATTCTCTGGACCATTTTCATGGTCAGATACAATCTCTAACATATCTTGGAATTTAATTTTGCCATATTTCTTATTTAGAAAATTCAATATCCTTTCAAACCTCATATAGGTCGATTGATACTCTTTAGGACTTTTACTTAATCCTTTCAATTCATCCGACGTATAATGATTTGTTCTTGCCAAAATACCATTTTTATCTTCCTCAATTAATATTTTGTCTGAGGTAGCTTCAACTGCTACTGCTTTGCTCCTATCAGTAATTATTAGGTTCATTCCATTAACCCTTGGCATGTTATTTAAATAATATATAGCCTCATTGACATCTTTACACCTTTCTAGAATCAAGTGAGTATTTATAAGAATATGGGCTTTGGAAATACTTGTTCCATCTACAGGTATTTTTTTAGACCAAACTCCACTTGTCGATAATGCAAGACCGTATTTATTAATACCAATGCCAGGATAGGTAACTATACCTGCACCGTTTACCTCTATTATTCTATCACCATTTGTATACTCTCTTTCTAGAACTATCTGATATACGGTAGTGGTTAAATCTCTATTTTTAATCAAATATGTGCTGCCATCAAAAGTTGCTCTTCCTCTTGCCAAAATAGAACTGCACTCGTTAGGAAGTATATTCAGCATATAATAATGTGGAATATTAATTAAAGCTATATCCTGAAATTCTATACCAGATCCATCAGAAATACCTCGAATTTCTTCAAATATATCTGGCTCAAATTCTTCAATAAACCTTAAATTCTTTTCAAGAAGTTCAGTATAATACTTCTCATTTATATTGCTTTTTGAAATACTTCTTTTTATGCTATCAATATTTTTTACAATGATATCAGCTACTTTTTCACCTTGCAGCTTTCCCTGCTCATAATACGTCCCCTTAACCTTAATCACATTTTCCGGTATAAACATATAAATTCATTCCTTTCTATACCATGCATAAATCCTATTGCCCGATATTCAAAACTTATAGTCTTTATAAATATGCACCAGTATCCTCTGAACTACTTCGATAACAAGAAAATAAGTTTTCAAATTTCGAAGTGGTTATATCATGAAATTATTTACATTCTCTAATATCTTTAATAAAGATTCATAGATTTGATTTTATCTATTAGTATTTAAAACATACTGAGTCATTACTGCAATACCAATTGGAATTGCCCTATCATTGAAATCAAATTTTTCATTATGCAAAACAAGTTCTGATTTTTCTTCACTAGCGAGCCCAAGTCTTAATAAGGCCCCCTTTCCACCAATATAATTAACATAATTAGAGAAATCTTCCGAACCCATTACAGGCCCTGACAGTTCTTTTATATGCCCTTCTCCAAGGGCAGCATCGGCAGCTTTTAACAAATTCTCGACTATTTCTCTATCATTAACTAAAGGAGGAACTCCAAATTTATAATCTAACTCATATTTGCAATTAAATGCAATGCAAATTCCCTTTATTATTCTCTCTATTCTTTGTCTAATATCTTGCCTAACGTTTTCATCAAGACACCTTACTGTACCACCAAAGATTACTTCATCAGGGATAATATTAAAAGCTGTTCCCGCATTAAATGTACAAACAGATATAACCGCCTGCTCTGAGGTCACAATTTCACTACTTACTATATTTTGTATAGCTAAAGTTATCTGTGAAGAGGCTACAATAGGGTTTATAGCTTTATATGGCCTACATCCATGACCACCTTTACCTTTAATTTTAACTTTAAAAATATCCCCAGCAGCCATGTACTTACCATTCCAGGAACCAACTTCCCCGACTTTAAATTCTGGCCAACCATGAAGTGTAACAATATTATCCACTCTAGGATTATCTAATACCTTTTCTTCCAACATTTTTTCAGATCCAGTTAAACTCTCCTCTGAAGGCTGAAAAACCAACTTTACTACACCTGAAAATTCATCCTTCATAGAATTTAAAACCTTTGCAACACCTAATAAAATAGCTGTATGCCCATCATGGCCACAAGCATGCATTACACCAGGATTTTTAGAAGAGTATGCCAAGTCAGTTTGCTCTAAAATAGGCAATGCATCGATATCAGCTCTTATAGCTGTAACTCTGTTTGTTCCCGATTTAGTACCTTTGATTATTCCAACTACTCCTGTTTCCATGGATAGGGGTAGTGTTTCTACTCCTATTTTTTTTAATTCACTACTTATAAGTTCAGTAGTCTTATATTCCCTAAATCCAAGCTCTGGATTACTGTGAATTTGTCTTCTTAAATTTGTAATATAATCTTTAATTTCCAATGCTTTATTCATTATTTGGGTAGTCATTATATCCTCTCCTTAATATTAATATTCACATTATTTTTTAAGGTAATTGTATGTTTAGATTTTCGAGCTTTTTAGGTAAGTCTAAAAGTTCAAATAAAGACTTTCCATTTGCTATATCTTCAATCATCGATTGTTCCTTCTTTAAAATATTTTTACATATATTTAATATTTCTTCCGCTTGATTTCTAGGTATTACAGCTACTCCATCTTCATCACCTATAATAATATCTCCAGGGTTTACAGATACACCACCACATGATATTGGTACATTTACCGATCCTAAAGATTCCTTAAAACCACCCAAAGGACTTATGCCTTTAGAAAATACAGGAAACCCCGAATTTATTATTTCTTTATAATCTCTAATTGCACCGTCAGTGACAATACCGCCGAGTTTTTTCTTTAATGCCATAACTGTCATTAGCTCACCCCAAAGTCCCGCATTAGTTATTTCCCCTGAATCTACAACAAGTATATCTCCTTCATCAGCAATTTCAAGTGCTACATGTAGCATTAAATTATCTGATCTATATGTTTGTACTGTAAAGGCTGGACCTGCCAATTTTATTCCCGATTTAATAGGTCTTATATAGGGCTTCATAGCCCCATATCTACCCATGGAATCCGCTATCATCGCTACGCCAAACTTTGATAATTCATTAATAAGTTTTTTAGATGGCCTGCTTGTTAATCTATTAATCTTATACATTTTTATTTCCTCTACAATCTTTTGCTATTTTAACACAGTATTTGACTTTTTCATTCTAATAGCAAATTCTACACAATATTCTATAAGTTTATTAATAATTTTTTCACCTTTGTCATTACTTCCTAAGTATGGATCTCCTATTGTACCTTGCTTTGTTATTTCATCCATATCATAATAAAGAGTAACTTCTGTATCACCAACATTTGTTTTTGAAATATTTGTTATATTAAAATCTTCCCATTGACCTAATCTATCATATTTAGACAGTAAATCCATCCTCATATCATCTGGTCTTAAATAATGCATAACAGATGTAATTGGGTCTCCACCATGACCTAACGTCTTAACTTTATCTCCATAAAGTTCCTTTTTAAACTCTGGTGTCATTGACTGCCACAAGTCGATTTTTCCTACCATTATATTTTTTTCTCTTCTTATGTCTCTAGCTAACATATCTAAAATACTAGCATTACCAGCATGTCCATTTACAAATATTATTTTCTTTATTCCATGTTCCATTAAACTAACACATATATCATTCATTAGTGAATAGAAAGTTGTTGGTGATACTGAAATAGTACCTGGAAAACATCTGAAGTATTCTGAATAACCAAATGGTATTACTGGAATACAATACGAATTTGATTGTTCAGCTGCACTTTTAGCAATTTCATATGCAGCAATATAATCACCAGTTATAGAATGTGGTCCATGTTCTTCCATGGATCCCATTGGTATAAATATTACAGGATCATTTTTAAATGCCTCATCAATTTCCTTCCACGTCATGTACTGAAGTTCATGTTTATTTGTTTTCACTAGATAATCTCCTCTCAAATAAAATTTTTATTTACATAAATAACATGCAACAAAATGCTCGTTTCCGTAATCTTTAAGTTTTGGATCTTTCTGAGTGCAAATCTTCATTGCTCTTGAACATCTTGCAGCAAATCTACACCCTGGTTTTGGATTTATAGGACTTGTTACTTCCCCTTTTATAACTTCTTTAAGTTTGTTTTCTTTACCTAGCTTTGGTAGTGGTATAGAATCCAGCAAAGCTTTCGTATATGGATGCATTGGATTTTTAAACAATTCTTCCGATGGTGCTTTTTCTACACATTGTCCTAAGTACATTACTGCTATTTCATCACTTATATGTTTTACAACGCTTAAATCATGTGTTATAAACATATAGGTTAAACCTCTTTCTTCCTGTAAGTCCATTAATAGATTTAATATTTGAGCCTGTATTGATATATCAAGTGCTGATACTGGCTCATCACAAACTATAAATTGTGGATCAAGGGCTAATGCTCTGGCTATTCCAATTCTTTGTCGTCTCCCACCATCTAACTCATGAGGATAAGTATTTACATATCTTTCATCAAGTCCTACAATTTTCATTAAATCATATACTTTCTCAAACATTTCGTTTTTATCTTGTATAGTTTTACATACTTTCATAGGCTCTAATATTATTTCACTTAAAGTCATACGAGGATTTAAAGATGCATAAGGGTCCTGAAAAATCATTTGCATCTTTTTTCTCATTTCCATCATTTTATTCTTGTTATAAGCTATAATATTTTCATTCTCATACAATACTTCACCTTCTGTAACATCTAGCAATCTTAACAATAATCTTCCAAGAGTAGATTTGCCGCACCCAGATTCACCTACAATGCCAAGTGTTTGACCTTTTTGGATAGAAATGTTAACATTGTCTACTGCATGTAATTCTCCCATAGGAGTCTTAAAATACTTTTTCAGACCGTTTGTTCTAATTAAAGGCACATTCATTTTAATTATCCTTTCATGCAAGATTTATTGATAATGATTTTAAGAATTCTTATTTGTTAAAACAAGTGACACTTAATCATGTGAGTATCATTTATACCCTTATTAATTGGTTTTTCCGTTTTACAAATATCAATGCATTTTGGGCAACGATCATAAAACTTACACCCTTCTGGTAAATTTGTAGGATCAGACATCATACCCACTATTGGATTTAATCGTTTTGTAGCTTTGTGTATATCTGGTATTGAGCCAAATAATCCTATAGTATAAGGGTGGTGTTTTTCACCTTCATATATATTTTTCAAAGTACCCATTTCAATTATTTCACCTGCATACATTATAGCCACCTTATCACAAATTTGAGCGACTACACCTAAGTCATGAGTAATTAATATCATCGCTGTATTAAGCTTATCTTTTAATTCTCTCATCATTTGCAATACCTGAGCTTGAATAGTAACATCTAATGCAGTAGTTGGCTCATCAGCAAGTAATAATTCGGGCTCGCAAGCTAGGGCTATTGCTATAACAACTCTTTGTTTCATTCCTCCTGAAAATTGATGTGGAAAATCATTTTTCCTGTCCGCTGGAAGACCAACAAGCTTTAAAATTTCATCAACCCTTCTGCCTCTTTGTTCTTTGCTCATATCTTTTTCATGAAGTTCTAAAACTTCCTCTATCTGTTCACCTATGGTCAAAGTAGGATTTAAACTTGACATAGGATCTTGAAATATCATTGATATTCTTTCTCCTCTTATTAATCGCATATCAGTTTCTTTAACCTTTATAAGGTCTATGTCTCCTAATAATATTTGACCATTGTTTATTTTACTTACTCTATCTGGCAATAGTTTCATTATACTTAATGCTGTAGTTGTTTTTCCTGCTCCTGTTTCACCAACTAGTCCTAAAGTTTCACCCTTATTAACTGTTAAATCAAGTCCATTTACAGCATATACTTTGGCATCATCAGTTTCATATGTCACGTATAAATCCTTTATTTCAAGTAATTTATCCGTCATAATTTCACCCCCATTTATCCTAAGATACTTTAATTTTTTAGCCTTGGGTCTAAGGCATCTCTTAAACCATCACCAATTAGATTTAAAGATAAAACAGCCATAACAATTGCTATTCCTGGTATTATAACTAAATACGGATAATATCTCATCTGATCTCTTGCATCAGATAACATAGAACCCCATTCTGGGGTAGGTGGCTGAATTCCTAGCCCTATAAAGCTTAATGCTGCTATTCCTAATATGGTTGTCGCCATATGAAGAGTGGCTTGTACTATTATGGGACCTATTGCATTTGGAATAATATGTTTCCGTATAATTCTACTATCTTTAGTTCCACACGCTTTTGCAGCTTCTATAAATTCCTGACTTTTTACAGACAATATAGCAGAACGAATAATTCTCGCAAATTGAGGAATTTTAGATATACTCATAGCTAACAACAGGTTAAATAACCCTTGCCCTAAAGCAGCAACTATAGCTATTGCCATTATCATATGTGGTATTGCTAAAAATACATCCATGATTCGCATTAATATATTATCTACTTTTCCACCATAATATCCTGCAACAGAACCTATTATTGTACCTACTGTTAAGGCTATAGCAACCGTAACAAGTCCTACAAATAATGATATTCTTGAACCATAAATGATTCTTGCAAAAATATCTCTACCATACTGATCTGTACCAAATATATGATCTTTCCCTGGAACTTGGAATTTATTTGAAATGTTTTGTTTTATTGCAACTTGTTCGTAATCCACTATAAAATTTGCAAAGATAGCAACAAGTGTCATAGTAATAAACAATATGAGACCAAACATTGCAAGTTTATTCTTCTTATATCTAAACCATATTGATTTCATCTGACTTCTTTTTTTTACATGTTTTTTCTTCGCCAAAACTGTTATTTCTGCCATTATTATAACCGCCTCTCAAACTTATAGATACTGGGTTTTTACTCTTGGATCGATATATGTATATAATATATCAACGGCTAAATTAACTACTCCTGCTAACATAGCAGCAAACATTATAGACGCCATTACTGTAGGGGTATCTTTCATTTTAACCGCATTTATCATTAAAGTTCCAAGACCTGGTATTCCAAATACACTCTCAACAACAACTGCTCCTCCAAGTAAAACACCAAAATTTATACCAATTACTGTAACAACAGGTAACAAAGCATTTCTTAGAGCATGTTTAAATACTATTCTTCTTTCATTAGCACCCTTAGCTTTGGCTGTCCTAATATAATCCTGTCTTATAACTTCAAGCATAGTTGACCTTGTCATCCTAATCAGGGTTGCTATTGATGTCGCTGAAAGAGTTAGAGATGGCAATATATAGTGAATCCATGTATCAATGCCATTACTAGGCAATAAATCTAATTTTAGCGAAAATACCAATATTAGTATTAATCCAAGCCAAAATACAGGCATTGCTGCTAATAAAAGTGCTAATATAAGACTTGTTGTATCAACAATTGTATACTGTTTAACTGCTGAAATGATTCCTACAGGTATTCCAATTAGTACTGCCAGACATATTCCATTAAAAGATAACCTTAATGTAACTGGAAATCTTGCTAAGATATCTTTCATTACTGGAAGATTTGTATTATATGAGTTCCCAAAGTCTCCTCTAACAGCATCTTTCAAATAATTTATATATCTAATAAAGAAATTTTCATTTAATCCCATTTCCTCTCTTAGCTTTTCAACATCTTCCTGAGTGGCAAACTCTCCTAGTCGTAGTCTTGCAGGATCTCCTGGGGTTAGATTCATAATACTGAATAATAGAAAGGATATTCCTAGAATAACTGGTAACATCATTAATAACCTTTTAAGAATATATTTAGCCATTATTTCCCTCCTTGTATAATA
>DAIUFH010000044.1:0-17574 GCA_036844705.1 Tissierella sp. | reverse complement strand
ATTAATGATATTTCTTGTAGTAAAACTAAAAGCTTAATCGTTACTATTGTAAGGAACAAATCCATAGACTATATAAGAAAAATAAAAAAGGAAAGCAATATCGCGTTAGATGAAGTGGAATTTTCATTGCAGGATGATGAGCCTATACCTCTAGATAAGCTGATAAATGAAGAAGGGTACAATAAGCTTTTAGAATACATAGATGAATTAGATGAAAAATACAGGTCAGTTATTGAATTAAAATACATTCATGGATATAGCGAAAAAGAGATATCTAAAATACTAGATATAACAGAAAAAAACGCAAATATAAGAATATATAGAGCAAGAAAAATGTTAGTGAATAAGATAGAGGGAGAAGAGGCTTGCTATGATAAATCCGGAGATAGATAATCAGATATTTGATTCAATATTGACTGAGGCATTAAAAAATAGAAGTAAAATCTATTTAAGCAATATTCCATCTGAAGATGAGCTATCAAAGGAACTAGAATTTTCTGATGGATTTAAAGATAAAATGAATAAGCTCATGGAAAGCTACAAGAGAATGGCAGCTAGAAAGAAAGTTTTTATCTATACAAAAAAATTCGTGGCATGTATATTAATAGTTGCAGGATTAGGATTTGGTGTCTTGATGTTGTCTCAACCAGTTAGGGCAGCCATACAAAATGTTATAATTCAGTGGTTCGATAAATATACACAATTTGATTTTAAGTCAGATTCAACAGAAGTTGAATTTAAGGAATATACCCTTGGATACTTACCAGAAGGATTTGTGGAAACAGATTATTTTTCAGCCGATGGATATACAAGTGTTGAGTATAGAGATTTAAAAGGTAATGATATTATATTTGATTATGCCATATCAGAAAATATTACTATTGCTTTAGACAATGAGCATTCCACCTACAGTGTTATAAGTCTAAATGGCTCTGAGGCACATCTTTTTGAAAGCAATGAAGAGGGAAGCAGAAGTCATCTGTTATGGGAGGATAATGGATATACTTTTAAGATTACAGCCTTACTTAATGCAGAGGAAATAATCAAAATAGCAGAAAATATAAAAATAAAATAAAAAGTTTAAAAATAAATCAAATATTTTGTAGTAAAACCTAATTCCCAATCGTGTATATAGTACAAGGGTAAATAAACCTAATACTATATGAAGGGATGAGATACTATGAAGTACAAAACTAGAAAGGCACTTGTAATTATAGCTCTAGCAATAGGGACTTTAATGACCAGTGCCTTTACATTTGAAAACAATATTCCGATAGAGGTAAAGCCTGCTCTAAATCAAATAGTGCCTTATTGGGAGAATGCAGATGACGTAAAACTAAATCTTTCCTTTTCGAGTGGAGTAGCAAATTGTACTCTAAATGTTTTAGGGAAACAAAATGTCAGTAAAATTACAGCCGATATGCGATTATACAGAATCAATTCCAATGGAAGCTATAGCAGTGTTGCATCATGGAGGAGTATAACCGCCTATGGTAGTTCTTTGAATGCTACAAGATTATCAGGGATTACACCAGGATATACTTATAGATTAGAGGCAGATATCAAAGTATATAATGGCTCAAATGTAGAGGATATATCACTTTATAAAGAGGGCTATTATTGATAGGTTAGTGGAAAGTATGATTACCATAAGTGATATGGTATATTATTAAGAGAAAGGAATAGTGAAAATGAAGAAAAAATTATTAAGTGTAGTTTTGATACTAGCTTTGATACTATCTTTTCAAAGTTCAGGTATTGCAACTAACACATTAGAAAATTTATCGAAAAACGAACCAGAAGATGAAATACAAGTGGAGGATAGTGCGATAGTAGTTGGCTACCTTGAATCTGATAAAAAAGATATATTCGGAGACCTCAGTGATGAAGAAATCAGTGAAATTATAATAGAAATTTGTGACATCATAGAGAATGCTGATTCAAGTATTGAAAAGAATAATATGATTCAAGGTCTGGATAGCAGGATAGTAATCTTGGATTAATATTCCTCTAATTTGGAATATGCAAAAAAGTATCTTCGCGTAACTGATTCTGATTCTAAATAGATAAGAGTACTATATATAGGGGGATAATATGAATCACAAACTTATTATAATTTTAATAATTACTGCAATTATATATTTGCTTATTTTTAGTTATATTTTGATTTTTGAATATAATTCATTTGATATACCTAATCATTCTTTCTTACGTATTAAAGAGCTTAAAAAACCAGGTGCTATAGATGAATATATTGATTGGAGTGCCAAAAGGGAAAAACCAGAAGGAGAATCTGATAAGTTATATTTATTGGGTGCCTTAATGCCAATATCTGTTCTTATTCTCTTATCAGAAGATTTACTTATTCGTACCAATAAGGTATATTCTGCTTTAATAAATAAAAAATTAAGTATATTTAGTTTAATTAATGTAGTTCTAATATCTATACTTTATTGTGCAGCTTTATATTTCAATGATTATTTTAGGCTCTATATTAAAATGATACCATCACTTATTTTTCCAATAGATATATTAATTTTATGCATATTTCTAGTAAGAAAATTAGAGAATAAGTTGTAATGGTGAAAGGAATGACAGAAGAATATACCCTAGATGGAACTAAACATCAATTGTTCTAATTAGAATTAGATTTAGATTTAGATATTTTAAGTCCAGACTTTATAGCCTCCAGATCATCAGAATCATTTATCCCATATTTTCTAAATACATTTTCAATAATTGAATCAAGATTTTTTTCATAATCTTCATCTTCATATATTTCATTTGAAATATCCATAAAAAGATTATCTATTTCTTCTTTGCTTAAATCACTAAAAATATCCTCATCTAAAGTACTATAATCGATTGATATCCTATTATTAATAATTGGCACATCATTATTATTCATCAAGTCTTTTTCTTTTGTACTGTTACAGCTGGTAATTAATAATAATATGAAGATTAAAGATACAATTAATAGAGATTTTCTTTTCATAAACTATCTACTCCCTCCAAAACTATATTCTTGCTACTATAAACTACAACTCATTGAATTAAATTATTTAGAATTTATTAAAATTATAACATATAATCTTATTATTAATAAAACTCATAGTAAATTTCACCCTTTCATATAATATTAGCCAATATTTTAGCCTCTATTATATAAACGATTGGGATGATGACTTTACTACAGAATTTATAAATAATTTTAGGATTAGCGATTAAAAAAAAATAATCACCCTGTCTAGTACACAGAGTGATTAAAAAGTTTTAATCCATTTGTGGTAACCGCACCTGTGAGGTCTCGATTACTCTGTTTATATCATATCACAATTCACTTAAAATAAACACATATTGTGTAAATATTACTACATAATTAGTTTTGAATTTTCAACTATGATGATTACAACTATTTTATTTAATATTTTTCATTGCCTCTTCAGCAAATTTTGTTGTAACTATGGCATTGTAGTCAGCTCTTTTATCGAGCTGTCCAGCTAACTCCATTATATCCATCATATGATTTAATCCGTCCTCTGTAATGATTAAGTCTGGCTTCCATGAATCTTGAGCCCTATATCTATCAACTAAGATTTTTAATGTCTCAATATCTGTTTCAGGGAATTGAGGTTGTACTGCCTTGGCTATTGTTTCAGTGTCGTTATTTTGTACCCAAATCATTCCCTTTAGTATAGCATTGGTGAATTTTTGAATTATTTCAGGTTTTTCTTCCATATACTTTTTCGTAGCTGAATATGCAGTATATGGTATATATCCACCGGCTTCACCAATTGATGCTACGATATATCCCTTTCCTTCTTTTTCAAGAGAAGAAGCAACGGGTTCAAATAAAGATACATAATCTCCTTCCCCTCCTACAAAAGCACCTGCTAATACATCGAATTGTACGTCCGTTCTGACATTTACATCCTCAGGAATTTTTAGTCCATAGCTCTTTACCACATATTCAAGGGTCATCTCTGGCATACCACCTGCTCTGCCGCCAAGAACTTCCTTGCCCTTCAAATCCTCCCATTTAAAATCGTCATCTTTTTCTCTGCCTACTAGGAATGAACCGTCTCTTTGAGTAAGCTGTGCAAAGTTTATAGCGTAATCCTCACGTCCTTGTGTATATACATATACTGAAGCTTCAGGTCCCATGAAACCTATTTCTGCTTCTCCGCTAATTAATGATGCCATTACCTTATCAGCGCCTTTACCGTTTATCAGTTCAACTTCCAGACCTTCTTCTTCAAAGAATCCCTGTGTCATAGCAACATACTGCGGTGTATAGAATAAAGAGTGAGTTACTTCGATAAGACGTATTTTTGTTAATTCCGTTTTTTTCTGCGTACATCCTGCTAGTGTAGATCCCAATACTAAAATAAATACTAGAACTAGGGTTATCCGTTTAAAAACCTTTGACATTCTATCCCTCCTTGTATAATATGTTAATATAATAGTTTTCTAGATATTGCTATTGTATTCGAATTACTAGTATTGGTTACTGCTAATTGGGGGGATGAAAATGAATTTACCAAATCTAATTACTATTTTTCGAATTATTTTAGTTCCAATATTTTTAATATTGTTTCATTCGGATTTAGAAAATAGGGTTCTATATTCAGGACTGGTATTTTTGCTTGCTGGAGCATCAGATGTTTTAGACGGATATATTGCAAGAAAATATGATTTAACTTCAAAACTTGGAGCTGTATTGGATCCACTTGCAGATAAAATGATGAGCTTTGCAGTTCTCATTAGTTTTACAATATCTGGATTTATCCCATTGTGGGTATTATATATTTTAATGTTAAAAGAGATAGTAATGATATTTGGTGGACTTTTTCTTTATTTAAGAAAGGAGAAATCAGTAATTCCATCAAATAGAAATGGTAAAAATGCTACGGTATCTTTTTATATAGCAATAGTTTCAATAATTTTAAGAGCCCCTAAAGTACTATCAAGTACATTGTTGACAATAACAGTTGTATTGAACATCTTAGCTTTTATTGGATATTTAAGAATCTATATAAATTTAGATGAAGGAAGCGCTTGAAGCCGTTGACAAAACAGTATAATATGAATATAATTAAAGCATTATTAATAAAAAAGCATAGAGAAAGAGAAGTATGTGAATATCCTTTCAAGAGATAAGGTTCTAGGCTGAAAGACCTTAAGGTAATGTTCACTGAAGGTAGCTTTCGAGCATTTAGGCTGAAATAGAAGTAGGCTTAAACGGATTTAACCGTTATATAAATTTAAGAGCCATAGATAACTATGGAATTAAGGTGGTACCGCGATGCCCTTCGTCCTTTACTTGGATGGAGGGTATTTTTTACTGAATTTTTAGAGGAGGAAGAGAGATGTTAGAAAATTTACCGAAGACGTATAATCCTAAAGATTTTGAAGATAGACTTTATGATTATTGGAATGAAAATGGTTACTTTACTCCAAAGGTAGACAAAAATAAAAAACCATTTACTATAATGATGCCGCCACCAAATGTAACTGGAAGTCTTCATATGGGGCATGCATTGAACAACACTATTCAAGATGTTTTGACAAGATGGAAGAGAATGGATGGCTATGAGGCGTTGTGGTTACCTGGTACAGATCACGCCAGTATTTCGACAGAAGCCAAGGTTGTTGAAAAGATTAAATCAGAGGGAAAAACCAAAGAGAAACTGGGAAGAGATAAATTCCTTGAAGAAGCTTGGGACTGGACCCATCTATACGGTGACAGAATAAAGAATCAGCTTAAAAAGCTAGGAGTATCCTGTGACTGGTCAAGAGATAGCTTTACTCTTGATGATAATCTAAGCAAAGCAGTAGAAGAAGTGTTTATTAGGCTTTATGAAAAGGGACTTATATATAGAGGAGATAGAATAATCAACTGGTGTCCTAATTGTCAGACTGCTATTTCAGATGCAGAGGTAGAACATGAAGATTCTCATGGACATATATGGCAAATAAGATATCCATTAAAGGATAGCGATGAATATATTGAAATAGCTACAACAAGACCTGAAACTATGCTTGGAGACTTGGCTATAGCTGTAAATCCTGAAGATGAAAGATATAAGGATATAGTAGGAAAGATAGCTATATTACCATTAGTAGGTAGAGAAATACCGATTATAGCTGATTCTTATGTAGAGATGGAATTTGGTACAGGAGCAGTAAAGATAACACCTTCTCATGACCCTAACGATTTTGAAGTAGGAGAAAGACATGGCCTTGGCCAGTGTATTGTACTGAACGAAGATGGTACTATCAATTCCAACGGAGGAATTTATGAGGGATTGGAAAGATTTGAAGCTAGAAAGAAGATGGTGGAGGATTTAGACGCCAAAGGTTATTTAGTAGCTGTGAAGGATCATGATAATGCAGTTGGACATTGTGAGAGATGTAAAACAATAATTGAGCCACTTATATCGAAACAATGGTTTGTCAAAATGGAACCACTTGCAAAACCAGCACTAGAAGCCTATAAAAAAGGCGAGTTGAATTTCATACCTGAAAGATTTGGAAAGATTTATACCCATTGGCTTGAAAATATAAAGGACTGGTGTATATCAAGACAATTGTGGTGGGGACACAGACTTCCTGTATATTATTGTGAATCTTGCGGTGAGGTTATAGTTTCAAGAACAAAAGTAGATAGATGTAGTAAGTGTGATAGTTCAAATATAAGACAGGATACGGATACACTTGATACTTGGTTCTCATCTGCTTTATGGCCATTTTCAACCTTAGGTTGGCCTGATAAGACGGAGGATTTAGAATATTTCTTCCCTACAGACGTTTTAGTTACTGGTTATGACATCATTTTCTTCTGGGTTATTAGAATGGTATTTTCAAGTATAGAGCAAATGGGAGAGGTTCCATTCAAGGATATATTTCTTACAGGACTTGTAAGGGATTCCCAGGGTAGGAAGATGAGCAAATCCTTAGGAAATGGTATCGATCCACTTGAAATCATTGAGGAATATGGTGCTGATGCTCTTAGATTTACTTTACTAACAGGAAATAGCCCTGGAAATGATATGAGATTTTATATTGAGAGAGTAGAAGCCAATAGAAACTTTGCTAATAAACTCTGGAATGCAACTAGATTTGTTTTAATGAATCTTCAGGATGATATATCCTTTGATAATATCGTATTGGATAATTTAGAGGAAGAAGATAAATGGATATTATCCAGATTAAACAATACCATAAAAGAGGTATCTGATAATCTGGATAAATATGAACTAGGTATGGGTGCCCAGAGGATTTATGATTTTATATGGGATGAATATTGTGACTGGTATATAGAAATGGTTAAATCCAGATTGTATGGTAATGATACAGAAAGTAAAGCAACTGCACAAAAGGTGCTTGTTTATGTGTTAAAAGACATATTAAAGATACTTCATCCATTTATGCCTTTTATAACGGAAGAAATTTGGCAAAACCTTCCGGGGAATGATAAAGCCCTAATCATTACAAAATGGCCAAAATATAAGGCTGAATTGGAATTTGAAGCATCAGAAAAGGGAATAGAATTTATTAAGACTGCTATTAAAGGAATTAGAAATGCTAGGGCAGAAATGAACATCGTCCCTTCCCGAAAGGCCAATATGATCTTTGTTACAGAATCAGAAGAAATAAAGCTTTATTTGGAAAATGGAAAGAGGTATTTTATCAACCTTGCAGGTACAGAAAGCATCCAGATAATAAGTGATAAAAATGGAATAGGTGAGGATAATATATCCGTAGTTCTTGACAGATGTGAAGTATTTCTTCCACTAAAGGACCTTATTGATTATGATAAAGAAATTGAAAGACTTAAAAAGGAAAAAGAAAAACTAGAAGGTGAGATAAAAAGAGTACTTGGTAAGTTGTCCAATCAAGGCTTTGTTTCTAAAGCCCCTGAAAAAGTAGTAGAAGAGGAACGAGAAAAACAAAAAAAATACGAGGATATGTTAGATAAAGTAGTAGAAAGACTCGAAAGCTTAACAAAGAATAAATAGGGGGATAAAAATGAACTATCAAGAGGCTTTGGCTTACATTAATGATAAGGATAAATATGGTTCAAGGCTTGGATTACAGTCTATAGGCAGATTAATGGAACTTTTGGGTAATCCACAAAAAAATCTTAAATATATACATGTGGCTGGTACAAATGGCAAAGGCTCTACATCATCTTATTTAGCTCATTGTTTGCAAAGTGCGGGATATAAGGTAGGGTTATACACTTCTCCATATCTTGAAAGATTTAATGAGAGAATACAAATAAATGATAGGGATATCCCTGACGATGATTTGGCAAGAATTACAGAAATGGTAAGAGATAAGGCAAATACCATGGTACAGGAGGGAATGTTTCATCCAACTACATTCGAAATAGTGACTGCTATTGCATTTGTATACTACAATCTTGAGAAGGTTGATTATGTTGTGTTGGAGGTTGGACTAGGCGGGAGATTTGACTCGACAAATATCATAGATACTTCACTTGCATCAGTCATAACAACTCTTGATTATGACCATGTAGAGATTCTTGGTGATACTCTCGGCAAAATTGCATATCAAAAGGCAGGTATCATCAAGGACAATGGTCTAGTGATTTCATATCCACAGGAGGATGAGGCTCTTCAGGTATTAAAGGAAGTTTCTGATGAAATGAATGCTGAATTGTTTGTAGCTCCTATTGAAAATGTTAAAATAAAAGAAGAAACAGAATTTGGCAGCGTATTTGATTTTAGATACAAAGATGAATTATTAGAAAATGTAAAGATTTCAATGCTTGGTGAATATCAGATTTATAACGCATCCCTGGCTCTTACTACACTTCTGATTTTAAGAGAAAAGAAATTGATATCCATTACAAATGAATCGATATTAGAGGGATTGGAATTAACTAAGTGGAAGGGAAGACTAGAGGTTTTAAGGAGAAAGCCTACTTTTCTAATTGATGGTGCACACAATATTGAAGGAATCACTGCACTAGCTAAAACCCTTAGACTTTTTAAATATAACAAGCTAATACTTGGTACAGGAATTTTAAAGGATAAAGAACATGGTAAAATGGTTGAAATATTGGCACCATTAGCTGATAAAGCAGTAGTAACAGAAGTTAGGATGCCTAGAAAGTTAGATGCAGATATTTTAGCTGAAGAAATAAAAAAATATGTACCTGAGGTCTATGTTGAAAAGGATATAAAGAATGCAGTGGAAAAGACAATTGAGTTAGCAAATGAAGATGATTTGATTGTTTTTGGAGGCTCTTTGTATTTAATAGGAGAAGTAAGGACATTAGTAAACCTTTTATAGCATATTGCTATAGAAGGTTTTTTTCACCCTATATGCTTATAATGCATAGATTATTATAACTAGGGGGTGAATGATTTTGGTGCAAAATAAAATTATAACTGGGAATATTGGGGATGATACCCTGAGCATCGTTAGCCTTGATGATATTGAAAATATTGAAACAATAAACATAAAGTCTCTTATTAATGTTTGTGGAAAGCTTGGTCCGTGGGATTTGACCGTAAACGATAAGGGATATTTACTTATTTTAAATTCTTATGATGAATCGCTGATTACATTGGACTTAGATACTAAAATGGTATTATCTAAGATAAAACTAGGTAGATCTCCGATATGTTTAAGAGTTTATGACTCTAAAATTTATATTTTAAATTGTGATTCCAATTCCCTGTCAATTTTTGAAGAGGATACATTAATCCAGGTTGAAGAAATATATTTGGATGAAAAGCCTTCTGATTTGCAGATAGACAACAAATATAGAAAGGCATATATAGCAAATGCAAATGGCAATAGTATATCAATTATTAGTCTTTCCGATAATTCGATGAAAGTAAATAGTTTAAACTCTCAACCATTCCGTTTGCTGGTAAGGGATTCTTATTTATATATTCTATCCTATATTAATAATGGTGCAATAAATCTTAGTAGTATTTCAGTCATGGATATGGATAAAAAAGAGATTAAAGAATATAAGATCAAAGGAATATATACAGATTTTATTGAGATAATGGAAGGTGAATTTTTATTAACTAATCCAGAGGATGGATATTTATATAGCTTTGATATGAATACTAATAAGTTATCTAAAAAAATATTTCTAGGAGGTATGCCAAATAAAATTTTATTGGATACTAAAATGAATCTTTATATCACCGATTTAATCAATAATCAGGTATTAGTAATCGACTATTTTAATGAAAAACTCTTAAATAAAATAAATGTAGGAAAGGAACCCCAAGGGTTCATCCTACTTTAATTATTTTTTAATTATCTCCTTTAATAAACAAACTCAATATATTTTGATATATTGTTTCAGTATTACTTTTCCAAAGATCACAGAATTTATCACCCTGAGCCTTTGTAGCCACATCAAAATAAAGGCTAAACAAGGTTTCATCATTTTCAACTAACTTTAGATTAACAGAGAATTGATCATTTTCTTTTTTAAAGCATTCACCAATAATCTGGGTTTCTCTAACTTTAACAAGTTCCTGTAATTTAAACTCGCTTGATAATTCTTGTATTATCTTTTCAGGAATTTTACTTTGCAATAAATCAAGTGTAAGTTCACCTTTTTCAAGTATAGAATAATATTTGACACCTTCGTCTACATCTATGACTATTAACTCGCCAGATAACATCTCACTTATATACTGTTGGAAAGCAAAATAATTCATATAGTTCTTCTCAAGTATGAATTCGGAAAGTGTTGTATTGTTAAATTTTTTTGGAGACATTTTTATAATATATAATATCAGAAGCTTATTTTGAGCTATTTCCTCAGTGTTATCAATATTAAAAGAGAGCATTATAATCACCTCATAGCAATTATAGCATAAAAGTAAGAGAAGTGGTATTCCACTTCTCTGTCTTTAAAAAACTATAATGGTTTGTTGTTACCTGCCATTTGATTTTGTGCACTCTCTACTAATTTTTTAACCATATACCCACCTACATAGCCATTAACTCTAGAAGGCAATTCACCTTTATCAATATTATCGTAGTTATTGATTCCTAGTTCGTTAGCAATTTCCAATTTTAATTGATTTAATGCTTCACGAGCTTCAGGAACTACTATTCTATTATTGTTGTTATTAGCCATTTTTCTTCCTCCTTTACAACAAAGTTTACTTGTTGCATTAATAATATAACCAATGCTTCAAATTATATTCTGGAAAAATTTTATTTTATGTATAAAATCAAATAATTTGGGCAATAATGTTAGTTTAGATTCATTTAAAGTAATAATAATTTCGCTTAAGAATATTTATTATTACAGGAGGAGATTATTATGAAATATAACAAATACAATTTACCTATTAGAATATGTATAGTGTTAATAACTGTTATTCTAGTTTTTTCAATTTTAAAATTAAAAGACACAGAGATAGTAAATGTTTTTGCACCCAAAAGAGAATTGCCAATATATAGTGTAGAACGTGATGATAAAAAAATTGCAATCACTATAGATGCGGCATGGGGTGATGAATTTACATTGGATATTTTAAACACCTTAGATAAATACAATGTAAAAGCTACATTTTTTTTAGTAGGCTTCTGGGTCGATAAATATCCTCATCAAGTTGAAGAAATATTTAAGCGGGGGCATGAAATTGGAAATCATTCAACAACCCATCCACATATGACCCAATTGTCGAGAGAAAAAATTGCTGAAGAATTGAGCATAACGGACAAAAAGATAACAGAAATCACAAATGTAAAACCTAGGGTATTCAGAGCACCATTTGGTGATTACAACGATCTTTTAATTCAAACCGCCAGAGATTTGGAATACAATACAATTCAATGGGATATAGACTCTTTGGACTGGAAAGAGTTGGGTGTTGAACCAGTTATAGATAGAGTAGTAAAAAATGCAGCTGATGGTTCAATTATATTGTTCCACAATAACGCAAAATATATAAAAGAATATTTACCTGTTATTATACAAACACTACAAGAGAAAGGCTTTAAGATGGTCACAGTTTCAGAATTAATTCATAAAAATAATTTTGAGATAGATAACAACGGAAGACAAATTTTAACAGATTAATGAGGGGTTATGAGTGGATCAAAAAATAATTCTAATCGGCATAATAGAAGAAAATGAAAAAAGACAAATATTAAATTTAACTAAACAACTGTTGCTGAAATCTAATTATAAATTTGAATATGGACATTCATCAGATGATATAGTGTGTTATTGCAACGAAAGCAAGATACTTATTTTTTTCGATTTAGTATATAGCAAAATTGATGAGTACAGAATAAATAATTTTACGTTTGATATTTTAGTTCATTCTTATATTGAAAATTATAATATAGAAGATATCAAGAGCCTATTGAGAAAAAGTAAAATTTGTATAATTAATTCTGATAAGGGAGATTTAAATTCTCTATTATCAGATTTACAAGATTCAATCGTTATAACTTATGGTCTAAATAGTAAATCTACTATAACAATATCAAGTTGTAATGTAGATGAAAATATAGATGTTAATTTGTGCTTACAAAGAGATATAGTTCATTTAAATAACAACAAGGTAGAACCATTTGAATTCAACATACAATTATTATCTGATGATGAAAGTCTTTTATATCCTATATTATCATCATCGACTTTAAATTTGTTACTTGGAGATAGTATTTTGAACAAAAAACCGTTTGAAGATATAATTTTAACAATTTAAGCTGAGATTTCTCTCAGCTTTATTTTTTTTATACCACGAAGTCCAAATTTGTATGTTTTTGCAAATTGATGGTAGGTCAGATGTCGCGAAGTCCAAATTTTAATTTGGTTAACGTAGCCGACCAATGCATAAATTTCATGAGATAGGAATATTTATAGAAAAAAGCATTAAACACATGAATAAAGGAGGGAAATTCGTGGTAGATAAAATTATTGAAACGAATATGGTAAAGATAGTGGGGGAGGTTATATCTGATAAGGAATATAGTCATGAGATGTATGGCGAAAAATTTTATATTTTTCAGTTGCAGGTTCCAAGATTAAGTTCATCAGTTGACGTATTGCCTATAACAATATCAGAAAGATTATTATTTAATGTTGACTTCAGTTTAGGGCAGTGTGTTATAATTGAAGGACAGCTAAGGTCATATAATAGGTTTATTGATACGAACAATAAATTAGTTCTAACAATTTTTGCAAGAGAAATTTATGTTCCGGAAGAAACCGAATTACAGGAAATTTTGAGAAAGCCTAATGAAATCTATTTAGATGGGTATATATGTAAAAAACCTGTATATCGTATAACTCCTTTTGGAAGAGAGATTACGGATATTTTATTGGCAGTAAATAGGCCGTATAACAAATCGGATTATATTCCATGTATTGCATGGGGCAGAAATGCCAGATTCTGCGAGAATTTATTAGTTGGAGACCATATTATGATTTGGGGTCGGATACAAAGTAGAGAATATCAGAAGAAACTAAGCAGTGGAGATATAGAGACGAAGATTGCCTTTGAAGTTTCTGTATCGAAACTGGAATTTGTAGAAAACGATAATAACCGGATGGAAGGCTATCAAATGGAAGGATAAAAACATGGATGAAAAAGTTGTAATTAGTGTTATAATATTCATTATACTAATCAGTTTTCAATATACACTGAATAATATATTAAAGGAACTAAGGGAGATTAAGGAGTTATTAAGGAAAAATTCCAAGAAATTATAGGAAAGGGGAGAAAACCTTGGAGTTAAACAAAAGAGAAAAAACATTGTTTTCAAGGGACGAAATACAGACTAGAGTTCAAGAATTGGGAAAGGAAATATCAGAATGTTATAAGGGCAAAAATCTAGTTGTTATTTCATTGTTGAGAGGGAGTTTTATTTTTGCTGCTGATTTAGTTAGAGAAATTTCTATTCCTGTTGAAGTAGATTTTATGACAACCTCAAGTTATGGACATGATGAAATTTCATCAGGTATTGTTGATATAGTGCATGATATTAGGTCAGATATTAAAGGTAAAGATGTATTGATAGTAGACGATATTATGGATTCTGGTCATACCCTTAAAAAAGTGATACTGCATATTAAAGAAAAAGGCCCAAATAGCGTACAAGTTTGTGTAATGCTGGATAAACCAAGTCGTAGAAAGGTTGAATTAATTCCTGATTTTACTGGATTCTCAATTCCTGATGTATTTATTGTTGGCTATGGACTAAACTTTGGTGATTACTATAGGAATGTGCCACATATATTTACCTTTGAGTAATAACAACACCTACAGATTTCTCTGTAGGTGTATTTATACCTGATACAATAACGAAAAAGCTAGTTGCAGGTAGATCAGGATTGGGGGGATTCTATGCATAATCAAAAACCAAACATTTTCGAAGCAAATATTTTATATTTAATATTAGGATTTTTTTTATTATTTTTGGGGTATCTAGCTCAAAGTAGAGAAATATATTCTGGATTATTAATTACAGAATTTATTCTGATTTTTCTTCCAAATATAATATTTCTTAAAGTAAGAGGCTATTCTTTAAAATATGTATTAAGATTAAATCGTATTAGCTTCAAGCAGATATTATATATATTTGGGATAATGATATTTTCATATCCTATAGCTGTATTCATTAATGCAATGTTTTTAGCTATTATAAATAATTTTAGCTCTGCTTTACCAACTACTGTGCCGATTCCTGCAAATACAGGAGAATTCATTTTGGGATTTTTTGTTATAGCAATAACACCAGGAATTTGTGAGGAAGTAATGTTTCGAGGTACAATCAGTAAAGCTTATGATAATTTGGGATATAGAAAAAGTATACTCATAAGTGCAATATTGTTTGGGTTTTTTCATTTTAATATAATGAACTTAGTTGGTCCTATATTTTTAGGAGTTATTCTAGGAATATTAGCCCATAAAGCAAATTCTATCTATGCTTCCATGCTTGGACATACTCTTAATAATGGAATAGCCTTGTCATTAGGCTATCTCATGACAAAGCTTATGCCTTTGATAGAGGAATCATCTTCAGATGAGTTAATGATGACAGACAACATTCAGTTTATAATATCATTATTGTTCTTTGCAATCATTGCGGCAGTATGTTTGAGTATATTATTGATTTTATTAAGGAACTTTCCAGAAAGTAAAGTTTATGATGACAGCCTTTATTTGGGAGAGTTAACATTTGGTAGAGACAAATATATATTTGTCAAATATATTCCAATTGTTGTAGTTTTTATTACATTTGTTATATTGAATTTTAGATTGCTATTTTACGTATAATTGACCATCTAACTCCTAATAATATTATTACAGGGTTTCCACAGTATATTTTACATAATGTAATTCTTAGTATAAGTGAAGAATTTCGTATTTAATTGTGAATTGTGAACTGTGAATTGTGACCTATTACTAGGAGGGGTATCGTGAATAAAAAGAAAAAAAGAGAAATAGATGAAAGTAGTATAAAATTTGAAATAGCATCTGAATTAGGTTTGGCTGATAAGATTAGAGAGGATGGTTGGGCAGGACTTACTGCTAAGGAATCAGGAAGAATCGGAGGGATTATGACTGCTAGAAAAAGACAAGAGGAAAAGAAGGAGAAAGCAAACAAGGATGATGATTGATGGATAGATACAATGAATTTGCAGTTTTTTATGACGAACTCATGAATGATTTTGATTATGAAGAATGGGGCAATTATATTGAGAAGATATTTGAAAAGTACAATATTGACCCTAGAAATATTCTTGAGATGGCTTGTGGAACCGGTAGTTTGACATATTATTTGGCAAGAAAAAGATATAATGTAATTGGGTTTGATGTATCCTCAGATATGCTATCAAAGGCATATGAAAAATTAAGACCTTTTAAAAATGTAATGCTTCTAGAACAAGATATGGTTAATTTTGAAATCAACAAAAAATTTGATAGCATCTTATCTATATGTGATAGTATCAACTATATAATAGATAAAGATAAATTGTATAAATGCTTTCAAAATGTGTACAACCATCTAGACAACAATGGAGTATTCGTTTTTGATATTAATTCATATTATAAATTAAAGGAAATTATAGGCAATAATACTTTTGTTGAAGATAGGGAAGATATATTTTATACATGGCAAAATGAATTTGATGATATAGACAATGTTTGCACCTTTTACTTAACTTTTTTTAAGAATAAAGGTGATAATTTGTATCATCGATTTGATGAGGAACATATGGAAAAGGCATATAGGGTTGAAGAAATAAAAGAAATATTAAAGAACATAGGGTTTGCTAAAATAGATTATTTTGATGCTTTTTCATTTGAGCCTATAAATGAAAAAAGTGAAAGGATAAATTTTGTAGCAATAAAATGAAAACAATACTTATGATAAAGGTGATTTATGATGAATGATTATTTAATTAGAGGAATAGATAAATTAGGACGAGTAAGAATATTTGTAGCTAAAACAACTAATTTAGTAGAAGAAGCTAGGAAAATTCACTATACGTCACCAACGGCTACGGCTGCCTTGGGAAGAACACTTACAGCAGGTGCAATGATGGGTGCAATGATGAAAAATGACAGAGATTTATTGACACTCAAAATATCTGGAGGAGGACCAGTAGGAAAAATTCTAGTAGTAGCAAATAATCAGGGCCATGTCAAAGGCGATTTAGATTTTCCTTCGGCAGATGTACCTAGTAGAGCTGATGGAAAGTTGGATGTAGGAAGATTAGTAGGCAATGATGGCACTGTAACGGTCATTATGGATTTAGGCATGAAGGAGCCTTATGTGGGGCAAAGTAACTTAGTTTCGGGAGAAATAGCAGAGGATTTGGCAAATTTTTATGTTACTTCACAGCAAACGCCAACAGCCGTTAGCTTAGGAGTTCTAGTAGATACAGATACTTCTTGTATCGCAGCAGGAGGATATATAATACAATTAATGCCTGAAATATCTGATGAAGAAATTACAATTATAGAAGATGCATTGACCAAAATTGAACCTGTATCTACAATGATAGATAAAGGGTTGACACCGGAAGAAATAATGGAGAAATTACTTGAAGAATTTGATATGGATATTCTAAGTAAAATGGAGCTTGAATATCACTGTGATTGTTCAAGAGAAAAGATTGAGAAGGTAATAATCAGTCTCGGGAGAAAAGAAATTGAAGATATTATAGAGGAAGATGGTAAGGCTGAGGTTGTTTGTCACTTCTGCAATACAAAATATCAATTTAATAAGGAAGAATTATCAAATTTACTTGTTGACATTTAGTTGGATATATTATATACTAATTTTTGTGACCTTGACTTGGAGGTCGCAAATATACATATTACTGCCAGTAACACTGGTAGATTTGCCCAGATAGCTCAGTCGGTAGAGCAGTAGACTGAAAATCTACGTGTCGCTGGTTCGATTCCGGCTCTGGGCACCAAAGATGTCATTCCGAGGGAGGTCGAGGAATCTCGGGTTTGATATTTAACTGTGAATTAGTATGCGGAAGTGGCTCAGTGGTAGAGCATCGCCTTGCCAAGGCGAGGGTCGCGA
>DAIUFH010000043.1:0-18298 GCA_036844705.1 Tissierella sp. | reverse complement strand
TTTGTTATTAGTTTAACACTTAATATTTGCAAAGTAAAATAGATTAATCTAATAGATTCGAAGGAAAGGATTAGTTAAACTTATATTTATTGTATAAAGTCATTTTAGAGTATACAATATTTTTATAGATAAGGATCTTACTATTTAATTAAAAAGGGGACAATGTCATGAAATATGTCTACATGGACAATGGAGCTACATCTTATCCTAAGGCCCCAGGCGTGGCTGAAAGTATGACTGATTATATTTTAAATGTGGGGACCAATGTAAATCGCGGAGCTTATCAATCGTCATTTGAAGCTGAAAATATTGTTTATGAAACTCGAGAACTAATATGCGAATTGTTCAATTTTAAGAAGTCGGAAAATGTTATCTTCACAAAAAACATCACTGAAAGTATGAATGTATTGATAAAGGGATTATTAAATGAAAATGATCATGTTATAGTATCCTCAATGGAACACAATGCAGTTATGAGACCTTTAAATTCACTTGGTAATAAGATTGAATTTACTAGAGTTCAATGTAATGAATTTGGAGAATTAGACATTGATGATGTAGAAAACTCAATCAAGACAAATACTAAAGCCATAATAATGTCTCATGCGTCAAACGTTTGCGGAACAATATTGGATCTTGAAAGAGTTGGTGAAATCTGTAAGAAAAATAATCTCTTCTTTATTATAGATAGTGCTCAAACTGCTGGATTTTTAGATGTAGATTTTCAAAAATTAAATGCTGATGCTATAGGCTTCACCGGTCACAAGGGTCTACTAGGCCCTCAAGGAATTGGAGGCTTTATTGTTAACGATAGAATTAACAATGAATTGAATACATTGATTGAGGGCGGAACTGGGAGTCTATCTGATATTGAAATACAGCCAAATTATATGCCTGATAAATTTGAAGCAGGAACGCTAAATATCCCAGGGATTTATGGATTGAATACGTCAATAAAATATTTATTAAACTATGGAGTGAAAAACATTCATGAAATTGAGTTAAGTCTTCTTAATCATTTTTTAGAAGGTATTTTAAATATCGAAAAAATCAGACTGGTCGGTAAAACGACAATTTGTGATAGAACTGGAATATTATCAATTGATTTTTTTAATAATGATAATGGGCTTGTAGCATATGAATTAAGTAAAAATTATGGTATCATGACAAGGAGTGGTATGCACTGCGCCCCATCGGCACACAAAACATTAGGAACTTTTCCAAAAGGAACTGTTAGATTTGCAATTAGTCATTTCACCACTAAAGAAGAAATTGATTATACAATAGATTGTATAAATAAAGTGCTTAATAAATAATATTCAAGTAAAGGAAGGAAATACTTTGGAATTTAATCAACTGGAAAGTTTTATAAATGTTGTGAAGTACAATAGTTTTTCACTAGCTGCAAAAGAACTTTTTATAACTCAGCCGACTGTTAGCAACAATATCCAAAATCTAGAAAGGGAACTCAATACTACTCTATTGGATAGAACCAGTAAAACTATAAGACTAACTGATTCAGGAAAAATCTTCTATAAATATGCTGTAGATATTATAAATATGAGGGAAAAAGCCAAGTTTTCCATCTCAGAACATTCTAGTAAAATTGAAGGCGAAATAGAGATAAGTGCTAGTTCTATCCCAGAACAGTATGTTTTGCCCTACATAATTAGGGATTTTGTAGGTATATACCCTAATGTTTCTTTTTCTGTGAATCACAAAATTTCAAAAAATGTTGTAGATGATATTTTGGATGGGAAACAAAATTATGGAATAGTCGGTGCAAGATACTATTCTGAAATGCTGGAATACATAGATTTCTTTGAAGATGAACTTGTTCTAGGTGTACCTAATAATGAAAATTATCCATGGCCTTCCGATGAATGTTTGGATATTGATTTTTTATTTTCAGAAAAATTTATTTTTAGGAAGTTAGGATCAGGAACACGAAGATTAATTGAGCAAAGTCTTTCTGATAAAGGCATAAACTTAGATGATTTAAAAATTATTTCTTTTATAGACAGCAACGAAATGATAAAGAAAATGATTGAACTAGGGCTAGGAGTTAGTTTTATTTCTAAAATAGCAGTAAAAAACGAAGTTGATTTAAAAAAAATTAAAACCTTAAGAATAAAAGATTTGAATTTAAAACGTAGTTTCTATTTTGTCTATAGCAAAAATAGAACCTTATCTCCTGTAGTAGAAGCCTTTAAGGATTTTTTAATTGACTGGAAGATATAAAAGCTCTAGTGTCTTAATTATACTAGAGCTTATTTTTACTTATCTAATTAAAGCCTTATGAGCATCTTTCAAATGTCTTCTAATTTCAATATTCTGCGGACACATGCTTTCACATTGACCACATTCTATGCAATTTAAAGCATCTATTTGTTTTTCAATATAAGTTTTATATATATCCTTTGAATTCTCTTCTGAATCAAATACATATAACTCATTATATATTTCAAAAATATTTGGAATAGAAATATTTTTCGGACATGGGAGACAGTATTCACAACCTGTGCATCCAACCTTAACTTTTTCTTGATAGATATTTGTTACTTTGTCTATTATCTCTAGTTCCTTCTTGCTTAGGTGCTTTGGTTTGGCATTAGAAGCTGTGTTTATATTTTCCTTAACCTGTTCTATAGTGCTCATTCCGCTTAATAAAATTGAAACTTCCTTGTGATTGAGTACCCATCTTAGAGCCCATTCAGCAGGAGTTCTTTTAATTTCACTTGTATCCCATAATTCATTGATTTCAAATGATGGATTAGATAGTTTCCCACCTTTAATCGGCTCCATAATCACTACAGATACTCCCTTGTTATAAGCATATTCCAATCCTTCTTCACCAGCTTGATAATTTCTATCTACATAATTTAGCTGTATCTGACAGAAATCCCAGTCATAACAATCTACTATTTCTTTAAAAACCTCTAGCTCATCATGAAAAGAAAAACCTATATAATTTATTTTTCCAGACTTCTTTGCCTGTTCTAAAAATTTAAAAACATCTAGCTCCTTTAAATTCTTCCAACGATTTTTATCTATGGAATGCAATAAATAAAAATCAATACAATCGATATCTAACTTTTCTAATTGTTCTCCTAAGTATTTGTCGAAATCCTCATAGGTTTTAATTAACCAACAAGGAAGTTTTGTAGCTACATATGTCTTTTCTCTATAGCCGTCTTTTAGCGCCTTACCTACTAGATATTCACTGTTTTCCTGATGATATGAATAGGCTGTATCAATATAATTTACTCCACTGTCTATAGCATATCTAATCATTTCTATAGCTTTTTCCTCATCTATCTTGCCTGAATCATCGTCAAATACTGGAAACCTCATACATCCAAATCCTAAGGGTGATATTTGTATATTATCTTTAGTAAAATTTCGATAATGCATGGATTACCTCCTTTTTTATCCACTAATTATTTAATCTGATGCATTCTATTCTATCAAATATTTTAATTAATTTATAGCTTAATCTTAAACTTTTCATTTGAAGGCAATCATTGTAGATGTTTGTTCTTTCTACTATAATCCATGTATATGATACCTGTAATTATAATTACAATAATTATAAATATCGCTGCAAAACGATAAGTTTGTTTTATACCTACAATGTCAACTAAATTTCCTCCTAAGACGTTTCCCAATATAGCTCCAATTCCTGACTGAAACATAACCAATATACTTTGTCCTTGAGATTCCTTGTTACTATTTACATGATTGCTCACATACGTTGCACAGCTAAAATACATCATCATAAATGTAAAACCCTGCATCAATTGTGCTATTAATAGGGTAATTATTGTTCCTTCTGCAGCTAAAAAAACTCTTAGTCCTGTTAATATGCTAGCAATTATCATTATAGCTATTGGATTATAACTATTTAAAAGAGGAACAATCCATAATAATATCGGTACCTCGCTCATAGCAGAAATAAAATTCAAGATCCCTATAAGGCTTTGATTATATCCAAGTTCTAAAACATATACCCCCAAAAATGAATTGATAAATGTTAAGCCAAAAGTACTAATACATGCTAAAAAAAGTACTAAATATGCCTCTCTTGAGTTAAAGATCTTTTCATTTCTTTTTTTATCAAATGCTATCCTGCTAACATCCACTTTAGCACTAAACTCATTTTCTTCCTTAGGCATAGATAATATAAATAGCATTAATATTAAATAAGATATGGTTGCTAAGCTAAACATTGCAGAAGGATTTGATTTTAAATAAAATCCTGCAATTAAGGTAATTACTGCAGCTCCCACAGTGCCCCCAATTCTTATTCTCGAAAAATCAATCCCAATTTTTTTTGACTTCTTAATTATAATTGCATCACTTAGAGGTGTTAAGGCTGCACCAAATGAAAAATATAGTGCCATAGCTGATGCATAAAAATAATAGCTATTACCTAAATAAAAATAGCTACATGAACATGCAGAACCCAAAGCAACAATTGCTAATACCGTTGTTCTTTTTCCGCTAATGTCACTAAGCTTAGCCCACAGAGGTTGTATTATTATGGTTGCTATTGGACCTATTGACATAAGTGTTCCAATTTGTATAGCCTTCATTCCTGAATTTTTTAAGAATGCACCTATATAATGATTAAAAAGTGCATAACCAATACAAATAAATGAGTTAACCATTAGAAATTTATATTTACTTCTTTCTGCCTCTGATTCCCTTATCATAGTATCCTCCACTCCTCTTTACATTAACAGTTCATTCTCCAATCAATTGGCAGAAAGTACGTTATCCAAGGCTCCCTCCACATCCTCTGCTGTAGATAGTCCTAATATCTCTTCAATCATAGATGCCATTTCTTCTTTAGAGGTGTTCTTGATTAAGTATCTAGCTTTTAGTATAGATGAAGCACTCATGCTGAATTCATCCAATCCCATAGCTAATAACAATGGTATTAGCTTTTCATCTCCTGCTGCTTCCCCACACATTCCTACCCATATTCCTTCTTCATGTCCATTTTCTATGGTCATCTTAATTAGACTTAGTACTGCTGGATGATACTGATTGTATAGATATGATATATCCTGGTTTCCCCTATCCACTGCTAAGGTATATTGAATTAAATCATTGGTTCCTATACTAAAGAAGTCTACTTCTTTAGCAAAACTTCTGGAATGAATTGCTGCTGCTGGGATTTCTATCATTATCCCTATTTCCATGTTTTCATCAAAAGGAATTTTTTCTTTTCTTAATTCTTCTTTTATCTCTTCTATTATTTCTTTAGAATCTCTTACTTCTTTAATATTCGATATCATAGGTAACATTATCTTTACATTTCCATATGTGCTGGATCTTAGTATTGCTCTTAGTTGAGTTCTAAATATATTTTTTCTATCTAAACAAAGCCTTATGGCTCTATACCCCAAGAAGGGATTCATCTCCTTTGGTAAGTTTAAATATGGAAGGTCTTTATCTCCACCTACATCTAAAGTTCTAATTACTAACGGTCTTTTGCCCAATTTTTCTGCTACTGCCTTATATGCTTCAAATTGTTCTTCCTCCGTAGGTAGTCTATCCCTGTCCATATATAGGAATTCTGTCCTATATAGTCCTACTCCTTCACCATCATTTTCAAGGACTTTATCTATGTCTTTTGGTGTTCCAATATTTCCTGCTATCTCTACTTTGTATCCATCCTTAGAAATAGAATCTTGTCCTTTAATATTTTGTAGCTTCTTTTTTAGTTCCTCTATTTTCTTGTTCTTATTTTCATACTCAAATATTTCTTCTTCCCTTGGATTTATTATTATTTCACCAGTTGTACCATCTATTATCATTAATTCTCCATGCTTTACATTTTTTAATATATCCTTTATTCCGGTTATAGCCGGTACTTCTAATGTTCTGGCCATTATGGCTGTATGTGATGTTCTGCCCCCTAGTTCGGTTACGATACCTGCTACTATTTCTTTATTAAGTTGCGCTGTATCTGATGGGGTTAAGTCTTCTGCTACAATTATGGATTCCTCATTTATAGATAATAAATCTACTGATTCAATTTCTAATAAAGTCCTCAATAACCTTGTGGAGACATCTTTTATATCTACTGCTCTTTCTTTTAAATATTCGTCTTTTATGTCCTCAAACATTGTTATAAAGGATTCAGATGTTTCTTTTACAGCAAATTCACAGTTTACTTTTTCTTTATTAATCTTTTCTATTACAGCAAAGTAAAATTCTGGATCTTCTAGAATCATTTTATGAGCTTTAAATATTTCTGCTTCCTTTTCTCCCATATTTGCTAGAGTTAATTTATATAATCTTTCTATTTCCGCTCCAGCTTTTGAAATAGCTTTATCTAATCTATTTATTTCAAATTCTGTATCATCGATATTTTCCCTTATTACCTTAATTTCAGTTGTTTTATATACAAAGATTTTTCCAATTCCAATCCCAGGGGAAGTTCCCAAACCTTTCATAAGCTGCCCTCCTAATCTGCCAAATTAGAAACAAGTTCAATTAAACTATTTACTGCTAATTCTTCATCTGCTCCTTGTGCTTGAATAGCAATCATCTGATTCTTTGATGCACCCATGCTTAAAAGCCCCATTATACTTTTAGCATTATATTCTTTTTCACCTTTTATTACTTTGATTTCTGAATTGTATTTAGATGCTTCTTTAACAAATAAAGATGCTGGACGTGCGTGTAAACCCGATTCATTTTGTATTTTTATTTCTCTTTTCAACATACTATTCCTCCATATTAAGTCCAAATTATCAAAAACTGCATACATAGCATTTTCATATCACAAGAAGGTCGCACTAAATATTCAGTGCGACACCCTTTTAAATAATAATAGCATCTTAATATTTAGCTATTTATTCTAAAATTTCTCCCTCCGGAATAGGTCCAACCTTAGGAAAAATTTCATCTAGTCTATCAAGCACTTCTTTTTCAAGCTTTACATTTATTGACTTAACTGAAGCTCTCAAATTTTCTACGGTACGAGGTCCCATAATTGGGCATGTAACAATAGGCTGTGCCATCAACCATGCCAATGCTACATCTGCTTCACTCTTCCCAATTTCCTTACAAAGATTGCTGTAACTTTCTAGTTGTTTGTAAGTTTCATTTTTTAGTTCAGTGCCTAATCCTCTTCTAGTACCTGCAGCTTTCTCTTTGCCATTGCTACCTAAAAGTCCTCCTGCTAATGGACTCCAGCACATTATTCCAACTCCCAATTCTTCTGCCGCAGGTAGTAGTTCTGCTTCGCAGGAACGAGCTAATAGATTGTATCTATGCTGCTCAACTACCATTCCTAAAAAACCTCTCTTATCCGCAGCCCACTGAGCTTTACCTAGATCATAAGCATTAAAATTACTAGATCCAACATAAAGAATCTTGCCATCATTAACAGCCTTTTCAAAAGCACCCCAAAGCTCCTCCCATGGAGTTCTTCTTTCAGCACGGTGCATCAGATATAAATCTATATGGTCTGTCTGGAGTCTTCTTAATGAATCCTCCAGATTTCTCTTAATCTTATAGGCTGATAGTCCATTCCCATCATTTGGCCCATAAGTTTCATCATTCATAGGAAGATAGAGTTTTGTTGATAGTACAACACGCTCTCTTCTATTGCCTCCTAACTTAAACCATCTACCAATTATTTCCTCAGTCCATCCACAATATCCATCTTGCGTCATAGAACCATACATGTTTGCAGTATCAAAAAAATTAATACCCATATCTAAAGCTTCATCCATAATTCTAAAAGCTTCCTTTTCCTCTGTAAGTGGTCCAAAATTCATAGTCCCAAGTGCCAACCTGCTAACCTTTAAACCACTTCGTCCTAAAAATGTATATTCCATTATTTTCTCCTTTCACTTTATATCATTATATTATCTTCTTTAACTGCGGAACTTACTGTCTTTCTCTCAAATGAACATCTATTATCCTGCCCGAAAAGTTTAACATAGTGAGCAAGCTTTTCTTTATACCCTTTAAGGAATGAAGGTACATATTTATATACCATTAGATTTGGATCTAACAATGCTTCTTCCAATGTTTTTCTTCCAGCCTCGAAAAGATCTGTACATAAATTTACCTTCTGGATACCATTTCTTACTGCCTTTGCAAGATTTTCATCACCTGTTCCACTTCCTCCATGAAGAACCAATGGCGTATCTCCACATTCTTTAACTATTGCTTCTAGAAGCTCAAAGTCTATGTGAGGAGTTCCTTTGTACTTACCATGAGCAGACCCTATTGCAACGGCTAAGCAATCCACACCAGTTTCTTCTATAAACTTTCTAGCCTGCTCTGGCTCTGTTAAATTGCTTACACCATCTATGGCATAATTGCTGCCCCATCCTACATGTCCTAATTCTGCTTCTACACTAATTCCAAGGGGTTTACAAATCCTAACAACCTCAGCGGTTTCCCTTACATTTTCTTCATAAGGTAATGATGAACGATCTACCATAACAGATGTAAATCCAGCTCTAATCGCCCACATAATTTCATCAAAAGAATTACCATGATCTAAATTTATACACATTGGTACTGGTGAATCCTTTACTAAATCTACTATCATATGTCCAAAATATACAAAGTCCTTTGATACAAAGTGATTTACATCAATTATCATTGGAGCTTTAAGTTCTTCTGCAACTTCTATTACAGCACGAACAGTATCCTCACTCTGCACATTAGGGGCTGTTAATCCATAGCCTTCCTTCCTTGCCTCTTGCATCAGTTCTTTCATTGTAACTAACATTTTGATCTCTCCTTTAATAAAAACTATTTTGTTAATTATATGAACATTTTTCTCCTCAATCCTTAGAAATAAAATGGCCTTGATTTGAGATGGACCATTATTGTCTATGGAAGGAGCAGAGTAATGAGCATAGCAAATGTAAATACTTAATATATTAGAAAATTCCTATTGCTGCTCCAGCAAGTGCAAACACAAATAGAAATACTATTATTAAATTAGGATTTACCTTCTTACGAATCATCTTAAAAACACCAAGAGATAAAAGAAGTCCTAATAATCCCGGGATTATATCATTAAATATACTTACTAAGGCAACTTCGGTATCACCAGCTGAAAATGCTAATGAAAACGGCACATCGACAGTTGATGAAATCATGCATCCTACCATAACTAACCCCATGATTGTAGCTGCTCTTGTAATTGCCGGTAGTAAACCATTCTTAAAAGCTTTCGCTATAAATGAAGAACCAGCCTTATAGGAAATAAAAGTTAAATAATATTTACAGAAAAAATGTACCAAATCAAACGATCCCATAAAGATAATCGCACCAAGAATTGAGCCTTTTAAAGCAAATGGAATTGCAATTGAAGCACACATTACACGCAGCGTTACCCAAAAAAGAGAATCTCCTATACCTGAAGCCGGCCCCATTATAGATACCTTGATACTATTAATTGTACTAGGATCAAAATCAGGATTTTCTTTAACTTCCTTTTCCATAGAAGCAAACAAACCAGTACCCAAAGTGCTTATAAAAGGTGTTATGTTATATAGCACAGACTCTCTTTGCATGGCTTCAATACGTTTTTCTTTATTCTCCTCACCAGGATACAGCCACTCTATATATTTTCTCAATGTATGAGCACAACCATGACCAAATTGTCGAACATGATTATAGCATGCAGCTACATTAAAAGTTCTAAAAAAAATAGTTCTAACTTGCTTTATCTCTTCTTTGCTAAGCCCTTCAGTTAACTTAGTCATTTAAAAAGCCCTCCACTTCATGGTTATTATTTGTTTCATTCGAAGCACTTTGGATTATATCGTCATTTTTTTTCCTATCCATAAAACGAGTCATGTCAAGATAAGCTAGAAATAGAGCTAGTATAGCAATAAAAATATTGGTAACATCTAAGAAGGCTGATACCGCAAATCCAAAAAGAAGATAAATTGAAAGTTTGTCATCCCATATATAGTTAAGGAGTATTCCCATACCAACAGCAGGAAGCATTTTGCCCGCAGCTGCCATTCCTGTACTCAAGAACGGTGGAAGATTAGCAATAACTGTCTCTAATAAATCCGCTCCTATGTATATTCCTAGAAATAATGCTGTTGCAGGTATTAGTAATAAAATTGCAGGTGTAGCTAAATAAGCGAAAGAGAATTGTTTCATCTTATCTTTTGCTATTAATTTATCCAGTGCTGGAACCAATAGAGAATTAATAAATAATCTAACATTGGAAATAAATAAACCCAGATAACCTATTGGGACAGCTATTACAAGAGCTTGCTCCCATGAATAATTGAATATAATACATATTGCTGCCGCAAAAGCTGTGGAAAAACATGCATCAGTAGCTTCCACACCACCAACATTAACAATTCCTAAATATAAAAGTTCAAGTTGTCCTCCTACTATAGCACCAGTAGTTATATCCCCCAACAATATGCCTGCTAATGTACCTACCACTATAGGCCTCTTAAGCATTTGATTTCCTGTCCAAGACGACCCTAATTCTGATAAATAAAGAGTTAGAGCTGCTAAAAAAGCATTTAAAAACATAAAGTTCTCCCCTTTCTTAATACTTAATCATAGGCGTTAACATAATCCATACTTTAGAAATTTTCTTTTAAAAATACTTTTCTAACTTTTACCTTGAAATAACATAGGTTAAGTCAACGCCTATGATTACTTCATTATTAAAGATTTTTTAAGGATTTTTTAGGATTTGCAGGAAGAGGTTGATTAATCACTGTCAAGCCTGTTTTAGTAATTTCTCGTATGTATTGCATTTCTTCTTCGTTACAGCGCAATGCTTTATTGATAATCTTTCTATCCATGGCTCCATCCGCAAGATTACCATAGTTTGCAATATTAATTTCCTCAATGTCCTTTATCTTGTCAGTAATTCTAATTACATCTGTAAGGTTACCACATATAACCATCATTTTTTTATCCTTAGATCTTGAATCGCCTAAAACCTCAATAGCTGTATCAACGTCTACTATCAAACACTTAATACTTGATGGAACCGCCATTGATAAAGACATCTTTTGTATTTCATCTTTTGCAGCTCTATCATTTGCCACTACTACATACTTAACCCCCAAATACTTGAGCCAATTGGTTACGACTTGACCATGTATCAACCTCTCATCTACACGCAAGTTAACAATCATTTTCTCACCTCCTCTTTTTGAATTTTTATAATAGGAAATCTGCCATGCTAGATTGACTACCCTTTAAACTCTGATGTTCAATTTCTTCATTAACATACCTTATATCTAACCTTGCTTCATCAATTGCATCGATAATCGTCTTACTAGTAATTGTTTCACTTAATACAAGCTGACAAAGCAATCCTAAATTTATTCCTGTAATCAAGTGGAATTCGTATTCCTCTAAATATTTCATAAGCATTTGATTCACACTTCCACCCATTAAATCTGTAAAAACAATCAGTTCGTCATCCTTATTTATTTGCTCCATAAATTGTTGTATTGTCTTTTTGGGATTTTGCTCTTTAGAAAAAGCATTAATAACTGTAATATTATCAATTTTACCAGTAATAATATTTAAGGAATCCTTAAATCCAGAAGCAAGCATCCCATGAGTAGCAATTAAAATTTTCCGATTCATTTTTACCTCCTCATATTTTGTCAATAGTCAGGTTAACGTTTACAATCAATTAAATAAGCAATTTATATGCCAACTTTCGTCATAAGAAATTATGGTTATATAAATTGCTCAAAATCATTTAGTAAACAACTACATTGTTGCGTTAAATAAGCTATTAATTATGTTTAAAAACAAGTCTTAAATTTATTTAAAAAAATTATCTTTGTCACATTTTATCCTACAGCTCCCGAAGTGTCAGACACTATATTAATAAAAATATCATTTAAAAGAGGTAGTCATAGAAACAATCTCTACATTTCCATAACTACCTCTTCAAATATTGTTTTGCATACATCATTAATACTTATTAACTTCCTCTTAAGTCTATCAATTATAATCCATAAGAATAATGTCCATTATGTTATTCCATTCACATAATGGAATATTTACATTGTAGTTTTTTTCAATTATACTAAATGCTCTTTTAAGTACTATCAACATCTCCTGTTTTTCCCTTTGCAATATAATATCCTCTTCCTCATCAATCAATATCTCTATTGGTATCCTTCTAACTAATCTTTCAGTCATACAACACACATGAAATATTATAGACATACGTTTTCTGTTAGAAAATTCTATTCCTGTCATATCTTTGTATCGATTGATGCATTCATCAACATCAAAAATTAGCTTGTTCGCATCAAGTACTACTAACTTTCTCATAAGATTTTCTAATGAAAAGTTTATAAAAAGATTATATTGAAACTCTGATAGCTCCTCATCGCTAATAATATTAGATAGTATGTCTTTAATTTTATCCGTAGATTCTCCTAAAATTAATTCTTCTAACGATATATAAGTTACATCCTTAACTCTTGGATTTAAAGTTCCAATAATGCCTAAAACATCGTAAGAACTAAAAATGGGACTATTTTTCCCCTTTCTCAATAGTGTTCCATAATCTTCACTAACAACGGCTATTTCAACACCTCTTGGAAGACTTTCATGAAGCATTTGACGGATAGGTTCTGATGCTCCAATACCAGTTATGCAGCATGAAATTAAGCATTTACTCATTTTATTAGTTGGATATATTAACTTATGAGGGATCTTATAATTTATACTATAGAATTCAATAATTTCCTGGAAATCAGCTCCCTCCTTTAACTTCCTACCTATTGCAAGAGCAAAATCTGTTGATATATTATTTAGTATCAAAACTTGTCCATCAGACAACCTTCCTATCTGGTTGCAGACATCGTCTGATAATATAAAATCAGTTAATATAATTATTCCTTTTGTAGTATTTTTATTCTTTGAAAATTTAGTAAAGAAATTTATTATTTCTTCATCATTACTCTCAACAGGTATATCAATAAAATCAAATAAATTTTTCTCTAGAAGATTATTAACAACATTGCTAATACTTCTAGCAGTAGTATTGCCATGTGCTATGATTATCCCCCTACTATGACCTTTGACTCCCTTCATCAATAAACTTTTAAGGTATAGTGAAAATAAAATTATATCCTCATCGTTAAGACCAACATCAATATTGCTCTCGATAATTGTACTTATCTTTTTTGCCATGGGGATTTGATCCCTACAGAAATCTTCTAATGTTTTTATTAAAGAAATATATTGTTCGCTATGTTGCCTTTGATTTCTTGATTCATTAATACGATAATATAAATAAGTTGCGATATCATAGATAGAACTTCCCTTAAATCTTACCTCATAATTGTCTTCTATATAACGAGAAACTTCTTGCATACTATCCACTAAATATTTCATTAAACCCTGCTCTTCTTCTGCAATTGTAATACAACCTATGTTGCTAAAAAAGGATTCTACTATTTGGAGTATTTTATATTCACAATCTATAGTCTTTTTTTCCTTATCATCTTTGCTAATGAGTACATTCTCCAATTTATGAAAAACTATATCAATATTAGACTTATCTATAGATCCTCTATCACATAATTCAGGTAAACTCATCTGTGGTGAAATCCTAATATTATTTAACTCTTTGGTGAACTTGTCTTTTGAATTATTATTATAAAGTACATCTTCAGGTACATCTGGTAATTTGATAATTATTGTATCTTTACTCTGTTGATGAGAATATGCAGTACCACAAATAATTTTAACCAAATTCTCCAAGGCACCCACGTTTCCACTCTTATTGCTTGATATTAAAACTTGCAATACTTTTTCAGATACTATTAGTTCATGATTCAATATTTTACTTTCATTTAAAAAGAATAAATAAATCAGTTGAAGCTTCTCTTTGTAACCCCTTTTTTCTAAAGATGGAATCTTTATTATCAATGGAATTCTTCTCAAAAATGTCTCTAGAAAACTTGTAGAAAGATTTTCTGTCGTAGCCATAATTAGCCGAACATTCACTTTATGCCAGCCATCACTTTCACCTACTCTTCTAAATACCCCTTGATCCATAAATGTAAAAAGTTTTTCTTGTCCTTCCTTGCTAATCCTATGAACCTCATCTAGAAATAGAATTCCTCCGTCTGCAACCTCTAACAACCCCTCAGTATCAGTATAAGCACCAGTAAAAGCACCCTTCACATAACCAAATAAATTGCTGGCTAAGAGTTCAGGATTCTCTGCGTATTGAGCACAGTTAAAGGAAATAAATGGAGCTTCCCCAGTAATTATCTTATTTTCAATTGCAAATTTATGCATCAAGGTAGCTAAATATGTTTTCCCAACGCCTGTAGATCCTATCAATATGATAGGTAATCTATTGCTAGGATAAAAAAGTGAAATTTTCATTTGTTCTATCGCTTTTCTTAAACTTCCATTATTACCAATAACATCAGAAAATACATCCTTTTTAGGTTCTTTATAGGATTCGACACTTCCTGCTTCCTCTCCAAACAAATCCTCTATGCTGTTAAAAAATTGCTTACTAGGTATGAAAAAACGTTTGCAAAATGCCTCAAAATGTAAAAAATATACTGGTCTTCCCTGAATCTTAATTAATAATCCTCTTTCAACTAATCTATTACACCAATTGCTTACTGTATTACGCTTGACTCCTAAATTATCGGCAAGACTTTCTGCTGTAAATAATTCATAATTATCCTGAACATTAACATCCTCCGTTAATTGTTTTATAAGTTTTAATATCTCTTCCATTGGGCTTACCTCCTAAAACCTCGACAGAATCTTGTATTTTTGTACTAATGTCAATGACTTACAAACAAAATTTTAACTTTTTTTACCGACATATTGGCAGCTTCATACCCATATTTGTATTCGACAATTATAATTATAATTCCTCCCAAATTATAAATTTTATTTGTGAATTAACTCGTTGATGAAAACTATAATCTACTCTCATTGACATCCACAAGCACTTCTAATAGAATTAAAGTAAAAGCAAGTACATCCTAAATTTATACTAATGAAAAGGTTTTAGCATAGATTGAAGATAATTGTTATGAAGAGTAATATGAATATACCTTGGAAAGAAATTTATGACTTCATTCTTTCATGTAGTAGCGTACATGAACTTAAGGCCTTTTCTATCTCTTGGTTTTTCGCTGTATGATTTAAATGGCATACCTAGATCTATATTTTCACTTGATAGAACTAAAAATGAAAGCTTAGAGATTATGAGTACAATACCCTAAATTATGTTGTTCCAATCTTAAACTTTGCTTGTTTTCTAAACCAATATAATACAAAACGCGTTGAAATTCTTTTTAAGAATTCCAACGCGTTTTGAAGATTTTCCAAATCTTATACCTTAACTAACCTAGATTATTCTGGAAAAAGTTCTGTGCATTTTTATACATAATTCCTTCTGCTTGCTCTTGAGTCAGTCCTTTAGAAATGAAATACTGATACAATTCAGTAGCATCCGCTGGACTATTAAGACACTCAGGAAGAATAGCGCCATCAAAATCAGAACCTAAAGCCAAATTCTTTTCTGCGCCCAATGCAAAGAAATGCTCAACATGTCGGTACAAATCGTCAAGGTCTTTTACATTACCATCATCTTTAATGAATTTTATGAAATAATTTAGCCCTATGAGACAATCACGATGGACCATCTCTAGGATCATGTCATCAGTAAGATTACGCTTATGACTACACACAGCTCTAGCATTAGAATGAGTAGCCATAAATGGTTTTTTTGCTATTTTTAAGAGATCATCAAATCCGGAATCGTTAAGATGGGAGATGTCTACAATAATTCCTTGATCTTCTAACTCACGTATCGCAACCTTGCCAAAATCAGATAGTCCATGATTAGTAGTATGACCAGAACCCAATTCATTTTCCCCATTCCATACTAAAGTTAGAGCTCTTACTCCATCATCAGCAAGCAACTTTATCCGCTTTAAATCACCTGCTATGGCAGAACCATTTTCAATAGTAAGAAATGCCGCTGTCTTGTCTACCTCCCAAGCTGCCTTCATATCGGCAGAAGTCCTACAGGCCATTACTTGGTTATTAAATTTTTCCATTTGACGATAGAAGCTATTCCTATTAGCCTCATAATAATCGATTGCTTCCTGACCTCTTACTTCATCTGGGATAAACACTGCGTAAAACTGTGCCCAGTGAACATCTTTCGGAATAGAAGATAGGCTCAAAATACGCTTAGGATCCTCCAATGTGTCTAAAGTTCCAGTACTTGTATACTTCCCGTCAGTCAGTGTATCACAGTGAAGATCTATTAAAGCATAAGGTCTTATGATTTTATTTTGTCTCATCACGTCTCTCCTTAATTTGTAGCTGTTTTGGGAGGTAGAATTTTATTTTTCAAATTCAATTACCTCCTTAGTTTTATCAAACTCAAAATATCGTAATACAAAGTTACTTTAAATCTATATGCAATGATTCCATTAAGCAAAAAATTGCATAATACTTGCCACTAGTAGTCCCATGACATTCCCAATAGCTGCACCTAATACTCCCATTAATACGCCAATACCTGCGTAAGAAGCATCATAAGCAGATGCAACTATAGGTGCTGATGCGGAACCTCCGATGTTTGCCAAAGACGCTGTAGATACCATACACAAATCCCAGTGAAATAGTTTAGACAACAGAAACATTCCAATAATATGAATGATAAGTACAAGTAAACCAGCCACTAGCCACATAGGAGCAGCCAATATTTCGTTTAATCCAGCACGAGAAGCTAACAGTGCAATTACCACATATAAATATATATTAGACATTTCTGATATGCCAGCCATCTTTCCAATTGGAGACATGGCAGCTACTAGTCCAATTGCAGTAACTAACAAAACGGTCATTGTTCCCTTATCTATCATCCCAAAAGCTAAAACTCCGCCTAAATTCTGGGCAATTGCAGAAATCATTAGAGATAGACCTAATAAAGTAAGTAAAGAAGTAAAGTCAAGAGCCTTATTATCTTTATCCACTTCGGCATTAGTTGCAGCAGCAATAGCTTCTAACTTAGATGTATCAGCTTTTACTGCCTTATTCCATTTAGATGCAAATGGAATTACAACCAACAATAGTGCAATCCATACTGAGTAGAAAACTGTATCAACAATAAGAGCAGCACCAAAGTCAGCTTCTGGTACAGATAGTGCATCCTGTATAGCTGCCATGTTTCCAGATCCACCAATCCAAGAAGCGCAAAGAGCTGCAAGAGCACGCCAAGATTCCACTCCTAAAACGCCCTTAAAGAATACGAATGAAATTATAAATCCTATAGATATAGTAATAGCACCACCCATAAATATAGCAATCATCCTGCCGCCTAACTTAGCTAATTTACGGAAATCACAGCTTAACAGCATAACAAAAATCATTGCGTATAGTAAGTTATTTTTTGTTGCTGAATAGGCTGCAGCAGTTGCCTCCATATCCCATAGGTTGATAGTACAGAAAACCATGTTGAATAAGTATACCATAACTATTGGTGGAACAAAATTAAAGACTTTCCAATTCGTTACTTTTTTTATGGCAACAAGCATGGCAGAAAAGAATACTAAAAATGCGATGTAAGTAAAGCCACTAGTAATCATTTATTTCTCTCCCTTTTTAATTTATTTTATAAACGGGTCTCCCTTCCCGATTTATAACTAGAATAACATATCATAAAAAACCCAACAAAAACCAAACGTGAGAACACGTCTGTTTTGTTGGGTTTCATCTGCGACGATATGGTTGAAGCCATATCAAGCATGGACAAAGCAACAATTATATAGTTTTATGTACTGTATTTATTCATTTCTGGTCATAACTTGCCAGCGTTTCAAAGCATCTCGATAGGATACTATTACCGCCTTTCGAGAAGAACCACCATAGCGTTGTGTCAATTCCTTCTCTAGCCAGTTTTCAATATCTTGGAATCGCTTTCCAATAAATAACTTATATAAATAACGTTCAGTAAGGTCAATTGTATGAGTACAACTGAAATCCATCACTTCATGAGTGACATCGTCTATCTCAAAAGCCATGTAAAAGGATCCATACATCTGGGTAATAGCGTTGTCTGAATTAGTGCGTGATTCTCCGATTACATATACAGAATGAATATCGTTCAATTATAAGCCTCCTTTCAATTAAAAGGATTTACCTTATAATTATATTCTAAGTATTATGAGGAATGTTGTCAAGCGCATATTTTCCCCTATTGGCTTCTCAGCACATATTTTCCCCTATTAGCTTCTCCATA
>DAIUFH010000042.1:0-18430 GCA_036844705.1 Tissierella sp. | reverse complement strand
CTTTCAAGTCTGGATGATATAGCTTATTTATATAATATAAGGGGAAATGATGTAGCCAACAATCCTGTAGTTATATCATATGCTCTAATTACTCTTGAAGCGGCCTATATATTTGTAGATAAAGAAAAAATCAATAGTGAGGTAGAAGTATTTTTAAATGAGAATGGTGTAGAAGTACGAAGCTATGAAGAAATCGTGGGTTTTATTAAAGAATTGAATGCTGATTCTTCTTTAATAATGGAGAAAGATAAAATTAACAGATGGCTATATAATGCAATTCCAGATGGTATAAAAATTATAAATCAGATGAATATCACTACAAAACTGAAGGGTGTAAAGAATTCTGTGGAAATTGATAACCAGAAGAAAGCATATTTAAAGGATTGTGTTGCATTAACTAAATTTTTCAATTGGATTGATAAAAACATTAATAATATTGAAATTAGCGAATTGTCAGCTCAGGAAAAGCTTCTTGAGTTTAGAAAAGAGCAGGAAAATTTCCTTGAACCAAGCTTCGATACAATATCTGCATATAAGGAAAACGCAGCTATGATGCATTATTCTGCAAGTGAAACTTCAAATACAGTATTTAGTCCTGAAGGATTGTATTTGGTAGATTCAGGTGGACAATATTGTGAAGGAACTACGGATATAACCAGAACTGTAGCATTAGGGGCTATTACTTCTGAAGAAAAGAAGGATTTCACATTGACTCTAAAGGGTCATATAAATCTTATAAGTGCTAGATTTTTAGCAGGTACTTCCGGCCATGTGCTTGATATATTGTCAAGGTATCCACTATGGCAGGAAGGAATTGACTATAAATGTGGAACTGGTCACGGGGTTGGATATTTGTTAAACGTTCATGAAGGACCCCATAGAATATCAGCAGCTCCAAATGATATAGCTATGGAAAAAGGAATGATAGTTACCATAGAGCCTGGAGTATATAAAGAGGGAAGTCATGGTATTAGAATTGAAAATGTAGTTGTAGTGGACGAAGATATAAAAACAGATTCGGGACAGTTTATGAAGTTTGAAGTACTATCTTATTGTCCAATAGATTTGGATTGTATAGATGTAGATTTACTGTCATATAAAGAGAAGAATTGGCTAAACAATTATCATGAAGCAACATACAACAAGCTTTCTCCATATTTAAATGATGAAGAAAAGGCTTGGTTAAGATATAAGACGAGAAGAATCTAGAAAAAGAAGGCTAAGGCCTTCTTTTTCAATTCACAATTCACAATTCACAGTTCACAATTTTGTAGTACACGACCTTTGGTCGTCTATATAAAAATTGAAAAATTATTCTATACTTAGTATGTCGAGTTTGATTTGAGCAACAGCTAATCTAAGATTTAAGACCCTAAAGTAGACCCCAATAATTGTGAATTGTGAACTGTGAATTGTGCACCTATGAATTGTGAATTGTGAACTGTGAATTGTAAATTGTAATATGTTATAATATAAGCATAAACCAAGAAAGGCTGATATTGTGTTTAATATTGAAGAAGAACTAAAGAAGCTTCCTGATTCTCCAGGTGTTTATATAATGAAGGACAAAAATGAAGAGATTATATATGTAGGAAAAGCCATATCCTTGAAAAAAAGGGTAAGGCAATATTTCCAGTCATCAAGAAACAATCCTCCTAAGGTAAATGCTATGGTAAAGCATATCAAGGAGTTTGAATATATATTAGTGGATAATGAGGTCGAGGCTCTAGTGTTGGAGTCAAATCTAATAAAGAAAAACAGACCTAAATACAATATTCTTTTAAGGGATGATAAGCAATATCCATATATAAAGGTTACTATAAATGAAAAATATCCTCGAGTAATGAAGACTAGACTGATACTTAAGGATGGAGCTAAATATTTTGGACCATATCCCAGTGCTACAGCAGTAAATGATGCACTTGAAATAATAAAAAACATATATCCCATTAGAACTTGTAAGCTGAATCTGGAGAAAAATCTAAAGAATTTCAGACCATGTTTGAATTATTATATAGGAAGATGTAAAGCTCCTTGCTTAGGAAATGTGGATGAAAAAGAATATATGGGTATGATAGATGAAATAATTCTCTTTCTTAACAATAAGGATAATAAAATAGTAGACATAATCGAGGAAAAGATGAAAGAAAGTGCCAAATCTCTTGATTTTGAGGAAGCTGCTAGATATAGGGATCAGCTAAACTCTTTAAAGGTACTACAGGAAAAACAAAAAATCGTTACTGCTTCCAATCAAATTGACCAGGATATAATTGCAATGGCCAGAGGTATAGAAGAGGTCTGTGTTCAGATTTTCTTTGTAAGAGGTGGAAAAATTGTTGGTAGAGAGCACTTTATCTTAGAGGATAATTTCAATGAAGAAAGAAAAGAAATACTTAGCTCATTTATGAAGCAATTCTATATAGGCTCTGCTTATGTTCCAAAGGAAATCATCATTGAAGAAGAGTTGGAGGATATAGATATCATCTCAAAATGGCTTGAGGGTAAAAAAGGTTCTAAGGTTAATATTATTGTCCCTAAGAGAGGCGAAAAGCTTGGGCTAATTGAAATGGTAAGGAAAAATGCCACTGATATGCTGAACCAGTATGGGGATAGATTCCTAAGAAAATATAGAGAAAACATCAGCGCTTTGGAAGAAATAAAATATTTATTGGATTTAGATGAGATTCCAAGTAGAATTGAAGCCTATGATATTTCCAATATAAGTGGTGTTGAATCAGTTGGCTCTATGGTGGTTTTTGAAAAGGGAGAAGCAAAGAAATCAAACTACAGGCGATTTAAGATAAGAAGTATAAAAACTCCAAATGATTATGGTAGTATGGAGGAGGTTCTTAAGAGGAGATTCACTAGAGGACTTGAAGAAAAAGAGATAATAAAGAATACCGACATTGAAGCTAAGGGGTTTTCAAATTTCCCAGATTTAATTATGATGGATGGTGGAAAGGGGCAGGTCAACATAGCTCTTAAGGTATTGGATAGATTAGGAATAAATATTCCTGTTTGTGGTCTTGTAAAAGATGATTTTCACAAAACTAGAGGTATAATATATAATAATATTGAATTTCGTTTAGATGAAGACTCAAAAGGTTTTAGATTAATATACAAAATTCAAGAGGAGGCCCATAGATTTGCTATTAGCTATCATAGAAGTCTAAGATCAAAGACTATGTTCAAATCTGAATTAGACGATATTAAGGGGATAGGCAAAAAGAGAAAGATATCATTGATGAAACATTTTCAAAGTATTGAGAAAATAAAAAATGCATCTATAGAAGATTTGGCTGGAGTTGAGGGTATGAATAAAAAAGTAGCGGAGGAAATGTATAATATATTTCATAAAAAGGAGGAATCATAATGCAAAAGAAATTATATTTATCCGATACGGATAAAAAATTATTTGGTGTATGTGGAGGACTAGGTGAATATTTCAATTTGGATTCGACCATTATAAGATTGTTGTGGGTATTTTTATGTATACCTACGTTATTTCTAGGGGTGCTTGCTTATTTTATAGCTGCAATGGTGATTCCTAAACGACCATGGGAGTAATATATGGATTATATAACTTTAGATAAAATAATTGAAGATTTACAATTAGAGGTCATATATAGATCTTCTGATTCTTCTAATATAAAAATATACTCTGCTGATATAACAAGGCCGGGATTGCCTATAGTTGGTTATTTTGAAAAATTCGTACCAGAAAGACTTCAACTAATTGGTAGCTCAGAATGGCATTATTATGATGAGTTGCCAGATACACTGAGATACGACAGTATTGATAAATACTTTGCTTACCCTATACCTGCCCTAATATTTTCTAGAAATTTAGAGGTTTTTCCTGAAATAATAGAACTTGCCCAAAAGTATAATCGAACAATTCTACGATCGACTAAACCAACATCTAATTTGATAATGGAGCTTACGAATCATATAAATTATGCTATAGCTCCTTCTACTACAATACATGGAGTACTTTTAGAGGTATATGGAATTGGTGTACTTATAACAGGTAAATCAGGTATTGGAAAATCTGAAACAGCATTGGAACTTTTAATGAGGGGCCATAGGTTGGTATCAGATGACACTGTAGAAATAAAGAAAGTAGAGGAACAGCTTAGAGGAGAATCCCCTGCTCTTACACGACATTTTATGGAGATAAGAGGTATAGGTATTCTTGATATAGAAAGACTTTATGGAGTAGGGGCAGTAAAGCAATATGAGTTTATAGATTTGATTGTTGAATTAGAATTATGGGATGAGGATAAGTTTTATGATAGAATTGGATTAGATGAGGAGACCACAGAAATTTTGAATGTTATGATTCCAAAAGTTACAATTCCGCTTAGACCTGGTAGAAATATTGCTATGATAGTAGAGGTAGCTGCGAGGAATAATAGACAAAAGAGATTGGGATATAATGCAGCACAGGTATTAAATGAAAGAATAATGAAAGAAATTGAGAAGAGGAAAAACAATCTAAATGAAAAGTCTGAAGATTGAACAATAGCTTTATAGTATATAGCTATTGTTCAATAATTTTTTTAATTCTATATAAAATTATAGACAATTACATAAAATTAGCATCGTTTTTTTTGAAATATAAACAAGTATAAAGTTGACATTGCAACCAATGTTTAATATACTATTTTATGATTAGTAAAATTATAACAAACAATAATAATATTACTATATACTTTTTAATTAAAGGAGGAAAAATTTACATGGCGAAAGTTATGAAGACTATGGATGGTAATACAGCTGCTGCTTATGTGTCCTATGCATTTACAGACGTTGCTGCCATCTATCCGATTACACCATCATCAAACATGGCTGAATCAGTTGACGAATGGTCAGCTCACGGCAAGAAAAATATATTTGGACAGGAAGTTTTAGTTTCAGAAATGCAATCAGAAGCAGGTGCTGCAGGTGCAGTTCACGGTTCATTACAGGCTGGTGCACTAACTACTACATACACAGCATCACAAGGGTTATTGTTGATGATTCCTAATATGTATAAAATAGCAGGGGAATTGTTACCAGCAGTATTCCATGTATCAGCTAGAGCATTGGCAACACATGCATTAAGTATATTTGGAGATCATCAAGATGTTATGGCATGTAGACAAACTGGATTCGCATTATTAGCATCTGGCTCAGTTCAAGAGGTTATGGATCTTGGTGGAGTTGCTCACCTTGCAGCAATTAAAGGTAAAGTACCATTTTTACATTTCTTTGACGGATTTAGAACAAGTCATGAGATTCAAAAAATAGAAGTTATAGATTATGCAGATTTCGACAGATTGTTGGACAAAGAAGCTGTTGATGAGTTCAGGGAAAAAGCACTTAATCCAGAAAACCCAGTTACTAGAGGAACTGCACAAAATCCTGATATCTATTTCCAAGCTGCAGAATCATCAAATCCTTTCTATGAAAAAATAGTAGATATTACTTATGATTATATGAGAGAAATCAGTAAGGTTACTGGAAGAGAATACAAACCATTCAACTACTATGGACATCCAGAGGCTGAAAGAATAATTGTAGCAATGGGTTCTGTTACTGAAACTATTGAAGAAACTATAGATTTATTAATGTCAAGAGGAGAAAAGGTTGGTGTAATTAAAGTTCACCTATATAGACCATTCTCACCTAAATATTTCTTCGATGTATTACCAAGAACTGTTAAGAAGATTGCTGTTTTAGATAGAACTAAAGAAAAAGGTGCTCTTGGGGAACCTTTATATCTAGATGTTGTAGATATATTCTATAATCATGATATCAAACCAGTTATCGTAGGTGGAAGATATGGATTAGGTTCAAAGGATACTACTCCATCACAAATTCTTGCAGTTTATGAAAGCTTAAAAGAAGATGATCCAAAGCATGGATTTACAATTGGTATAGTTGATGATGTTACTCATACTTCATTAGATATAAAAGAAGTTATAAATACAGAACCTAAAGGAACTATTAAATGTAAGTTCTGGGGATTTGGATCTGACGGTACTGTTGGTGCAAATAAACAAGCTATTAAGATTATCGGTGATGATACTGATATGTATGCACAAGGATATTTTGCTTATGACAGTAAGAAATCAGGCGGGGTTACAATATCTCACTTAAGATTTGGTCAGGAACCTATTAAGTCAACATATTTAATTACAGATGCAGATTTTATGTCCTGTTCAAAGCAATCATATGTATATCAATATGATTTATTGAGAGGACTTAAAAAGGGCGGTACATTCCTTCTAAACTGTATTTGGGATGAAGAAGAATTAGAAGCTAATTTACCAGCCAATATGAAGAGATACATTGCTAAAAATGATATCAAATTTTACACTATAAATGCTACAAGAATAGCTAGTGATATTGGTCTTGGCGGAAGAACAAATATGATTATGCAATCTGCATTCTTCAAATTGTCAGAAGTTTTGCCTATTGAAGAGGCGGTAGCTCACTTAAAGAAATCCATTGTATCAGCATATGGTAAAAAAGGTGAGAAGATTGTTAATATGAACTATGAAGCAGTAGATAGAGGTATTGATTCATTAGTTAAGATTTCAGTTCCTAAGAGCTGGGCTGATGCTAAAGATGAAAAAGAAGAAGAAAGTCTATTACCAGACTTCGTAAAGAATGTTGTTGAACCAATGAACAGACAAGAAGGAGATGACCTTCCAGTAAGTACCTTTGTTGGTATTGAAGACGGTACATTCCCACAAGGCACTACAGAATATGAAAAACGTGCTATTGCAGTTGATGTTCCACATTGGATTAAAGAAAATTGTATCCAATGTAATCAATGTTCATATGTATGTCCACATGCTGTTATCAGACCTATATTAGTAGATGCTGATGAAAAGGCAAAGGCACCTGATACATTTGAAACAATTAAACCAATTGGTAAAGGATTTGATGGATTAGAGTATCGTATGCAGGTATCTCCATTAGATTGTACAGGTTGCGGTAACTGTGCTGATGTATGTCCAGCTAAGAACAAAGCACTAGTTATGCATCACTTCGAAGATGAATACGAAGTTGAAGCTAACAATTGGGAATTTGCAATGACTGTAAAATCTAAAGGTGATCTATTCGAACCTACTACTTTAAAGAATACTCAATTCCAACAACCATTACTTCAATTCTCTGGAGCATGTGCTGGTTGTGGAGAAACACCTTATGCAAAATTAGTAACTCAGTTATTTGGAGATAGAATGTATATAGCTAATGCTACCGGATGTTCATCAATTTGGGGAGCAAGTGCACCTGCAACTCCATATTGCAAGAATCAAGAAGGTAAAGGACCAGCTTGGGCTAATTCTTTATTTGAAGACAATGCAGAATATGGTTATGGTATGGCAATAGCTAATAGAAAAATCAGAGAAAAAATTGAATTAGCTATGAAGGAATTCTTAGGTCTTGGACTTGACTCAGAGCTTAATCAATACTTTAATGATTGGTTAGTAGGAATGGATGATGCTAAGGCTACTAAAGCTGCAGCTGGCATGATTATTCCTAGATTGGGAACAGACACAGGAAATGAAAAAGGAAATGAATTATTGAAGTTAATAGGCCAACTTAAAGACTATTTAATCAAGAAATCAGTTTGGGTATTTGGTGGAGACGGTTGGGCTTATGATATCGGATTTGGTGGATTAGACCATGTTCTAGCATCAGGTGAAGATATCAATGTATTGGTATTTGATACAGAAGTATATTCAAATACTGGTGGTCAATCATCTAAGTCAACTCCTACAGCTGCTGTAGCTAAATTTGCTGCTGCTGGTAAGAAGATTAGAAAGAAAGATTTAGGCATGATTGCTGCAACTTATGGTTATGTATATGTTGCTCAAATAGCTTTGGGAGCAAATATGAATCAAGCTCTAAAGGCTTTAAAAGAAGCTGAAAGCTACAATGGTCCATCAATAGTTATAGCTTATGCTCCATGTATCAACCATGGTATTAAATCCGGTATGGGAACTACTATCAAACAAGAAAAGAAAGCAGTAGATTCCGGTTACTGGCATTTATATAGATTCGACCCTAGATTAACTGAAGAAGGAAAGAATCCATTTGTTCTTGATTCAAAGGAACCAACTGAATCATTTAGAGACTTCATAAATTCAGAAGTTAGATATACTTCATTAAAATTAACATTCCCTGATGAAGCAGAAGAGTTGTTCCAAGCAGCTGAAGCTAATGCTAAAGCAAGATATGAATCATACAAGAGAATGGCTAGAGACTAATTAAATATGTAATACTAAAGGCTATCAGGAAACTGATAGCCTTTAGTATTACATAAAGTATTGGTTAAATAAAATAATTGAGATATACACTCACGGTTTCGGACATGAATAATTCTAATAATTTTTCTATGTATATGGTATAATTATAAGGTATATCATATATAGAAGATTAGTTTAGGGGTGACGATATGGAAAAGAGCCAATTACAAAATTTATTTATAGATAAAAATATGGGTACTATACTATTTGATGAGCCAATGAAAAATCATACTTCCTTTAAAATAGGTGGACCAGCAGATGTGATGATTTTTCCTGAAAGCGTAGGACAGCTTATAGCTGCGATAAAATTGTGCCGGGAAAATAATGTACAATTTTATATAATGGGGAATGGTTCTAACCTTCTTGTTAGAGATGGAGGTATGAGAGGCGTCGTTATTAAGATTAGTGAAGGACTAAATAAAATAGAAGTACAAGGCAATAATATTTATTGTGAAGCGGGAGCTTTATTGACTGGAGTTAGTAGAACTGCAATGTCTAATTCTTTGACAGGCTTTGAATTTGCCAATGGAATTCCGGGATCAATTGGTGGTGCAATAACTATGAATGCTGGTGCCTATGGCGGCGAAATGAAGGATATAGTGACTAAAGTACGAGCATTGGATACAATCAACAAGATTGTAGAATATACAAATGAAGAGATGAACTTCAGATATAGAGGAAGTAAGGTAGTTGATGACAGCCTTATTGTATTGTCCGTGGAGATAGGCTTGAAACCTGGTATATACGAGGAGATTGAAGCAACAATTAAAGATCTTACATTCAAACGAACATCGAAACAGCCCTTAGAGCTTCCAAGTGCCGGCAGTACCTTCAAAAGACCAACGGGATATTTTGCAGGAAAACTGATTCAGGACTCAGGACTCCGAGGACTTAGACTAGGGGGGGCACAGGTTTCTGAAAAGCATTGTGGATTTGTCGTCAATATTGATAATGCAACTTGCAAGGATGTACTTCAGTTAATATCAGTAGTACAAAAAACTGTTAGAGATAATTTCGGTGTTGAATTGGATACGGAGATAAAGATCATTGGAGAGGATTAGATGTATAAGGTATTAGGTGATTATCATACTCATACGATTTATAGTAGTGGTTTTAGAAAAAAAGGCACTCATGCAACAGGTACCATATCAGATAATGCAAAGTCTGCTTTTGATAAGGGATTGTCGACCATAGTAATCAGTGAGCATGGACCTGGACATTATTTGTATGGAGTTAGAAAGAAAAATCTCCAGTATATGAAAGAAGAAATAAAGAGATTAAATGAGATATATGAGCCTAAGGGATTAAAAATTCTTTTAGGTGTTGAAGCGAATTTAGTAGGTATCGATGGGCAATTAGATATCGATAAAGAATTTCTCAAATATTTAGATATATTGCTAATGGGGTATCATTATGGTGCGACCCCTAGTTCTTTGATGGATGCATATGGACTATATATACTAAATCCAATGTCCAAAGTTGTTAAATTTGAAAGAGAAAAATCAATCAAAGTAATCACAAAGGCATATCTAAAGGCATTGGACAATTATAAAATAGATATAATTACTCATCCTGGATCAAAAGCAAAACTAGACATAGTGCAACTGGCAAAAAAAGCTGGAGGGTTGGGTACTGCATTGGAGATAAGTTCAAAGCATAGTGAACTTTCCGTAGAGAGTTTAAACAAGATTAAGGATATAAAGGTAGATTTTTATATAAATAGTGATGCACATAAACCAGAAGATGTAGGAAATTTAGATAGGGGGATTAGCAAAGCTGTAGATGCGGGGATTGATTTTAAAAGGATAAAAAATATTGAGGAAATTAGGTGATTTGATGGAATTTCTAGTGATTACAGGAATGTCTGGTGCTGGAAAATCTCAAGCCATGAAGGTTACTGAGGACATGGGCTATTATTGTGTGGACAACCTACCCCCTGCATTACTTTCAAAATTTGCAGATCTTTGTCAGGAGTCTAAGAAGCCCATAGATAAGGTAGCTGTAGTAGTTGATATAAGAGGTGGAGAGTTTTTTAAACATCTATTCAAAGGCTTGGATGATTTGGAAGCAATGGGTATTGGATATAAAATATTGTTTTTAGATTCTGCAAATGATGTATTAATTAAAAGATATAAGGAACTTCGAAGACCTCATCCCCTTGCACCTGATGGTAGTATAGTAAAGGGAATTGCTGCAGAAAGGGAACTTCTACAACAAGTAAAGAAGCGCTCAAATTATATCGTAGATACATCTAAACTAACCTTGGGTATGCTTAGAGAAGAATTGTCAAATATTTTTCTAAAAGGTGAAGAGGGAAGAAATATTACAATTTCCATTACATCTTTTGGATTTAAAAATGGGATGCTTTTAGATGGAGATTTGGTCTTTGATGTAAGGTTCATACCAAATCCATTTTATATTCCTGAGTTAAAATATAATACTGGAAAAACTGAGCCAGTTAAAAATTATGTATTTAAATGGGAACAAACAAATATATTTATAGAGAAGGTAATAGATTTGCTGACTTATCTAATACCTCATTATGTAGTGGAAGGAAAGACTCAGCTCGTAGTGGGTATTGGATGCACAGGTGGATTCCACAGATCTGTAGCTATAGCAGAGGAGATTGGAGAGATATTGAAATCTAAGGGACATAGAGTAATCATTGCTCATAGGGACCTAAAGTAGAGAGGTAATGATATGGAGAATTTTTATCGATTTGAATTTAATACTACAGATAAACCCAAGATTGTAGCAATAGGTGGAGGTACTGGATTATCAATTTTACTAAGGGGTTTAAAGGAATTTACTCCCAATATTACTGCCATAGTGACAGTGGCAGATGATGGAGGTGGCTCAGGAATCTTAAGAGAAGATTTGGGTATGCTTCCACCTGGAGATATAAGATCATGTCTTTTGGCGCTGGCTAATACCGAGCCAACCATGGAAAAGCTACTTCAATATAGATTTAAGGAGGGGCAGCTAAAGGGGCAGAGCTTTGGCAATCTGTTTATAGCAGCTATGAATGAAATCTATGGTAGCTTTGAAATGGCTATAAAGGAAGCGAGCAATGTATTGTCTATAACTGGGAAGGTACTACCTATGACATTGGAGGATGTCAGGCTTCATGCTGAGCTGGAAAATGGTAGAATTGTTCAGGGAGAATCAATAATACCAGATGAGGTTATTAAGGAAGGCTGTAGAATTAAGCGAATGTTTATGGCTCCTAAGATATCGTATCCACTTTCTGAAGCTGTTGATGCAATAAAGGAAGCTGATTTAATAGTATTAGGTCCTGGTAGTCTCTATACCTCAGTAATACCAAATTTGTTAGTAAATAATATTGTGGAAACAATATGCAATTCTAGAGCACCTAAAGTATATATATGCAATGTCATGACTCAACCTGGGGAGACAGATGGATATAGTGTACTTGATCATGTTAAAGCCATATTGAACCACAGTTGTGAGGATTTACTTGATTATGTAATAGCTAATATTGAAGGAATACCTGAAGAAACTCTGTCAAAATATATAACAGATGGTTCTAAACCAGTAATGCCGACTCCAGAGGATGAAGCCATCTTAGCTGCTAATAATATAAAGTTAATTAAAGAAAATTTAATTGAAATAAAGAAAAATTATATTCGTCATGATAATTTATCATTGAGTAAGCTTCTAAATGACATAGCAATTAGTGAATTGAAGACAACATCTTAATCAATATTTATGATATAATATGATGTAACAAAGATTATCGGGAGTGATTTTAATGGATGATAAGGTATATGATTTACTAGAAAAATTGTATACAGAAGTACAAGACATTAAAGCAACGATGGCAACAAAGGAAGAGCTACAAGAAGTCAAAGAAACAATGGCAACAAAGGAAGAGTTACAAGAAGTCAAAGCAACGATGGCAACAAAGGAAGAGTTACAAGACATTAAAGCAACGATGGCAACAAAGGAAGAGCTACAAGAAGTCAAAGAAACGATGGCAACAAAGGAAGAGTTACAAGAAGTCAAAGCAACAATGGCAACAAAAGAAGATATAAAATGGCTAGAAGAACAGCTTGAATTAGTTAATAAGGATGTTAAGGCAGAAATCCAAATGGTTTATGATGAGGTAATAAATCTAAAGGAAGATTTCAGATTTATAGAGCAGATGACATATAAGCAAGGTTATGATTTAGCAAACTTAAAAGCTGTAAAATAGAAGGTTGCTATCGCACTAACATTATTTAAATGTTAGTGCGATTGACTTTTATAATTCTATGATTTAAATCAATAAAAAATTTGAAAATGTTTACAAAAATATAGACAAATATAGTATAATAGGTGTATTATCTTAATAATACTTTTTTTAGATAGTCGGGAGTTGGTGATGATGATTGAAGTAAGTTCTGGAGGTGTTGTTATATTTGGTAATACCATATTGCTGTTAAGAAAATATAATGGAGACTGGGTGTTGCCAAAGGGGCGTTTAGAAAAGGGAGAGAACATTAAAAACGCTGCCCTAAGAGAGGTTTTAGAGGAAACTGGTGTTAAAGGCGAAATCATAAGCTATATTGGTGCGGTACACTATGACTATAAAAATCTTAAGGAAGATGAAATGGTTACCAAAACCGTACACTGGTATCTGATGAAAAGCAATTCAATGGATTGTACTCCACAACGTAGGGAAGGTTTTATTGACGCAATGTATGTACATATCGATAAGGCTAAAGACCTTGTCAGGTATGCAGATGAAAGAAAAATTATAATAAAAGGCATAGAGCTTATGAACTTATAGGAGTGATAATATGTCCTTTTCGTCAACAACCAAGAATGAATTATCTAGAATAGAATTGGATGAAGATTGTTGTGCATTATGTGAATTAGCAGCTTTGGTACGAATGAACGGTACAATTCAAATTACGGGGCATAGAAAGTTCAATTTAAAATTCACAACAGAAAATGCTGCTATTGCAAGAAGGATATTCTCTATATTAAAGAGAATATATGATACAGAAGTAGAAGTAATGGTAAGAAGAAATAGGCAACTTAAAAAGAATAATAATTACTTAATAATTATTAATGACAAGGATGTATCTCATAAGATATTAGTAGATGTAGGATTTTTAAAAAAGGATAGTTCCAACCTCTTTAGCCCACAATATATAATACCTAAGAAATTATTGTCAAAAAGATGCTGTAAACGAAGCTATATTAGAGGTTCCTTTTTGGGTGGAGGTTCAATAAGCAACCCAGAAAAAACCTATCATTTGGAATTTGTAACGAACAATGAAGAGCATGCACATGATTTATCAAATATAATTAATTCCTTTAATTTAAATTCTAAAATTGTAATGCGTAAGGAAAATTATGTTGTATATATAAAAGAAGGGGAGCAGATAGTAGATCTACTCAATATTATCGGAGCTCATCAGGCTTTATTAAAGTTGGAAGATATTCGTGTTTTAAAAGATGTAAGAAATAATATAAATAGAATTGTAAATTGTGAAACAGCAAACTTAAGTAAAACAATAGATGCATCCATGAGACAGATTGAGCATATAGAGATTATAAGGGATAATATGGGACTCAATAAATTGCCTAGTAATTTAAGAGAAATAGCTGAGATTAGATTGGATAATCCTGATGCTAGTCTGAAAGAGATAGGATATATGCTCAACCCACCTATTGGAAAATCAGGAGTAAATCATAGATTTAAAAAATTAGAAGAAATTGCCGAAGATTTGAAAGGAGTGAAGTAAATGGAAAAATTGACTATTAAGCTAAATAATCCAGAAGGTCTTCATGCAAGACCAGCTGCGATATTTGTTCAGGTAGCAAGTAAATATCAAAGTGAGCTTGAAATAGAAGCTCATGAAGTTAAGGTTAATGGAAAGAGCATAATAGGTATAATGTCTTTAGGAGCGTTTAATGGTGAAGAGATAACTCTTACAGCTAAAGGACAGGATGATAAACAAATGATTCAAGCGTTAAAGGCTCTTATTGAAGGTGAATTTAAAGTTTATTAGTATGGGGGTATTATGAAAAGTTTATTAGTGACAAATAACAAAGAAGTTAATGAAAAATTTAAGGATAAAATGGATGTAATTTATCTAGAAGATTACAAGTATTTGGAAGTTCTTGAATTTGTGAGAGATAAATTGCATGAGGGGCATTTATTGTTAACCCATCCATTGTCTAGTAGTATCAAGCCTAATGAAACCCCATATAAAAGTATAATGATTTCTAAAGAAACAACAGATCTTGATATAGATGGGCTTGCTATTATTGAAGACAGTATATTAGGGACTAAAAAGTTTATGGAGATAAAGCCTACTCCTGCTTGGAATGAAAAAGTTTTGGAAGATTTTAGAGTAATAGATTTATCCTTAATGGAGAACGTAATTGAAAAGTTAGGACATTATTAAAAAAGTCTTCAATATTGAAGGCTTTTTTGTTTTTAAAACTTATTTTATGCATCTAGATAAGGTTTATGATAGAATAAATGTAGTATATATGAAAGAGGAATTATTATGACACAAGGTAAATTTACTCACCTGCATGTTCATACTGAATACAGTCTTCTTGATGGATCTATTAGAATCAAGGATTTAGTCAAGAGAACCAAAGAATTAGGTATGGATTCCATAGCCATAACTGACCATGGTGCTATGTTTGGTGTGATTCAACTATATAAAGAAGCAAAGAAAAATGGTATCAAACCAATATTGGGCTCAGAGGTTTATATAGCAATAAATAAATATACTGAGAAAGAACAAAAGGATAAAAACCAATATCATCTTGTACTGTTGGCAGAAAACAATGAAGGCTATCAAAATTTGATGAAGATTGTTTCTGAAGGCTATGTGAATGGATTTTATTATAAACCAAGAGTAGATCACGATATATTGAGAAAATACCATAATGGGATAATATGCCTTTCTGCATGTCTTGGTGGAGAAGTCCAGCAACATATACTAAATAATAATTATGATAAAGCGAAGGAAGTAGCTTTAATATATAGGGATATTTTTGGAAGGGAAAACTTCTATCTCGAATTACAGGATCATGGAATGAATGAGCAGACAAATGTGAACAAGACATTGGTAGATATGAGCAATGAGCTTGATATACCACTTGTGGCAACAAACGATGTACATTATCTGAATCAAGATGATGCAGTGGTCCATGATGTACTTCTTTGTATACAGACGGCAAAAACTGTTAATGAAGAAGATAGAATGAAATTTCCTTCTAATCAGTTTTATCTTAAATCTCCTGAGGAAATGAATCAACTGTTTGCAGAAAATAAAGATGCTCTTATAAATACAACTTTAATTGCAGATAGATGTAATGTAGAACTTGATTTTAACACACTTCATCTTCCAAAATATCAGCTTCCCGAAGGCTATACAAATGTTGAATACCTTAAAGAGTTAAGTATGGATGGACTTAAAAAGAGGTATAAAGAAATTACAGATGAAATAAGGAAGAGATATGACTTTGAATTAAAAACTATAGTCGATATGGGATATACTGATTATTTTCTTATTGTATGGGATTTCATAAAGTACGCTAAGGACAATGAAATAATGGTAGGACCTGGCCGTGGTTCTGCTGCAGGAAGTATTATATCATATGCACTGGGAATTATTGATATAGACCCGTTGGAATATGGTCTTTTGTTCGAAAGGTTTTTGAATCCTGAAAGAATCACGATGCCAGATATTGATATAGACTTTTGCTATGAAAGAAGAGAAGAAGTAATTCAGTATGTTGTAAGAAAATATGGTGCTGACAGAGTGGCTCAGATAGCTACATTTGGAACTATGGCAGCTCGTGGTGCCATTAGGGATGTTGGTAGAGCATTGGATATGCCTTATGGTGAAGTAGATAATATTGCAAAGCAGATTCCAAATGAGCTCAATATTACTATAAAAAGAGCACTGGAAATAAGTAAGTCACTCAAAGAGCAATATGATAACAATGAAAATATACACAATCTAATTGATATTGCCATGGCAGTAGAAGGGCTTCCTAGACATACTTCGACCCATGCTGCTGGAGTTGTTATCTCAAAAGACCCAGTTACAGACTATGCGCCTTTAGTCAAAAACAATGATTCTGTAGCAACTCAGTATACAATGACAGAGTTGGAAGAATTAGGACTATTAAAGATGGACTTCTTGGGTCTAAGAACATTAACTGTTATACGAGATGCAGTCAACTTAATAGAAAAAAATCATGGAATCAAGATAGACTTTAGTAACGGATTTACTTATGATGACCCAAAGGTATTGGATATGTTTGCAAAGGCAGAGACACTCGGTATATTTCAGTTTGAAAGTCCAGGCATGAGAGCTTTTTTAAAGGAGTTAAAGCCAAATGTATTTGAAGATTTAATAGCTGCCAATTCATTGTTTAGACCTGGTCCAATGAACCAGATACCTACATTTATTGAATGCAAACATGACCCTTCTAAAATTAAGTATATACATCCAAAGCTTGAGAATATTTTAGATAAAACCTATGGGTGTATAGTATATCAGGAACAAGTAATGCAAATTGTAAGAGATTTAGGTGGTTATACTCTTGGAAGAGCAGATCTCGTAAGAAGAGCAATGGGCAAGAAAAAGATGGACGTGATGGAGCAGGAGAGAAAGAATTTTATCTATGGACAAGTTGATGAGAATAATAATATAATTATTCCTGGAGCAATAAGAAATGGAGTAGATGAAAAATCAGCTGAGAAGATATTTAGTTTAATGATAGATTTTGCAAACTATGCTTTCAACAAATCGCACTCTGCAGCATATGCAGTAGTTGCATATAGAACGGGTTGGCTAAAATACTATTATCCTGTTGAATTTTTAGCAGCCCTAATATCATCCATAATGGGAAGTTCAACGCAAGTATCCTTATATATACAAGAGTGTAAAAGACTGGGAATAGAGGTGTTGCCTCCTGATATAAACTCATCATATAATAAATTCACAGTATCAGAAAATAAGATAAGATTCGGACTATCAGCAGTAAAAAATGTTGGAAATGGATTTATTAATGCAATTATTGCTGCAAGAAATAAGGATAAGTTTCAAAGCTTTACTGATTTTATTGAAAGAATAGAAAGAATCGATTCCTCAGTAATGAATAAAAGGGCAGTGGAAAGCTTAATAAAATGTGGGGCAATGGATTCTCTCGGAGCAAATAGGGCACAGCTATTATCAATATATGAGAAGACTATAGATGGAATACATTCAGATAGAAAAAGAAATATTGAAGGTCAATTCTCAATTTTTGATACGATTGAAAGTAAGAACAATAATGATAATTTACCTAATATAAATGAATTTCCCCAAAAAATATTATTGTCTATGGAAAAGGAAATGTTGGGTATTTATGTTTCTGGTCATCCACTACAGCCGTATATAAAGGAACTAAAAGATATCTCTACGTTTATGACATCCGAGCTTTCTGAGAATATGTTGTTAGAGAGCAATAATATCAGGGATGGACAAAGAGTAACTATAGGTGGAATTATAACAGAGAAGAAAAATAAAATAACAAAGAACAATAATATGATGGCATTTATTACCTTGGAGGATTTATATGGTTCGGTAGAGTGCATAGTATTTCCAGCAACCTATGACAAATATAATAGATATATTGAAGAAGATATGCCCGTAGTTGTTGAGGGAAGATTATCTACTTCAGAGGTGGAGGATACGAAAATTATATGTGAAAAGATATCTTCATTAAACGCATATAAAAGGCAAAAGATATATATAAAGATTTCAAAGACAAGTAGATCAGATTTATTTAGCGATATTAAGACGATATTAAAAAAATACCCTGGTAGCATCCCAGTTTACATATATTTAGAAAAGGAAAATAAAAGCTTCATAGCAGGCAGAGATCTCTGGATCAAGCTGGATAATAACAATGCAATAGCTGAACTACAGAAATTACTTGGAGAGAAAAATGTAAAAGTTTCTTAGAATTCTGGTTAAATTCCATGGAGGTGCTTATTTTGTGGACTACAATATATGTATCTATAGATTTTAAAAACATTAAACAAGTTGAGATGGATTTAAAGACAGAAGGATTTCTCGTTAGACTTAATAGGGCTA
>DAIUFH010000041.1:0-18916 GCA_036844705.1 Tissierella sp. | reverse complement strand
TCATTTGCAAAATAGATATTACCATTTTCATTGATAATGTCCTTGTATAGCTGAACATAATCAATGCCTGTAAATGGATGCAATACTGTTTTCCCAAATAGATTTCGATAATCTTCTTCTGTAAGTACATCAGTATATGGATTAATATTTAATTCATCCATTTTATCAATATTCATAAGATGATTTCCTACTTCATCTGAAGGATAACTCAATAACAAATGAATTTTCCTATTACTTTTTGCTATTCCCTTTAAAAGAATAGAGAATCTGTTTCTACTCAGTAAAGGAAATATTACTCCAATATCATCTGGGAATTTAGATGCAATATCCTTTCCAATATCATCAGTGGTCGCATAATTACCTTGTGCTCTTGCTACAAGAGATTCGGTAACTCCTATAACATCTTTTTCTTTAAGTACAATATTCTCAGATTTAACTGCCCCTAAAACAGAATTAACAACAATATCAATCAAATCATCGCCTGATTTTATAATAGGTGTTCTAATTCCCCTTACTGTCGTACCAATTGTTCTACCCATAATTACCCTCCAGCCAAAAAATAATTTTCCTTAACAATTATATCACAAATATTTAAAATAGGAGACTTATTTGCATTTAATGATTTCTTTTTCTGTAATGATATAATCAACCGAAATATCATGTTCCTCTCTTGGAACCTTATCTACTATTTGTAAATCAAAAGCAATTGCAATCTTTGAAATATCTTTTCTTATTTTAGAGGATAGAAATTTATCATAATATCCTCCGCCATATCCTACTCTATAACCTTCTCTATCAAAAACAGCGCCTGGAACTATAACTAAATCAATTTCCGATGGATCAATATATCTGATAAACTCTTGCTTTGGTGTCAATATATTATAATATCCGGGTTCTAACTCATCAAAGTTTTTTATTATAGAAGGTTTCATAATCCTTTCTTCCTTAAAAGTAACAGGAACAGCAATGTTTTTACCTTCATTGATTCCTATTTTTATAAACTCATGGGTATTTATCTCACTACCGAAGCTTATAAATATCATTATAGTTTTGGCATCCTTATAAAACCTTGAATCCATTAGTGTATTTACTATTTCTTTGCTTAGGGAAATATTACCATTATCTCCTAACTTGGCTCTTTTAGTAAGTACTTCCCTCCTCATTATTTTTTTTTCCAAATAAATCACCTCAGATTGTTTATTTATATTCCAATTTATATTATAATATAACATTAAGGGAAAGTAAAAACTTGTCGATATTTAAAGTAAGACCATTGAGGTGATAAAATGATTAAATTTTTAGATGTTAGTAAGGAATATAAAAATGGGGTTAAAGCTCTTTCAAATATAGATCTGAATATAGAAAAAGGAGAGTTCGTATTTATAGTTGGCTCAAGTGGTGCTGGAAAATCAACACTTATAAAGCTATTATTGAAAGAGGAGAATGTCACGGAAGGCAAGATATATGTAAATGAGTTAGATATTACAAGGCTTCCCAATAGAAGAGTGCCATATATACGAAGAAATGTAGGGGTAGTATTTCAAGATTTTAGGCTTTTGCCCAATAAAACTGTATATGAAAATGTAGCGTTTGCCATGGAAATAATAGGAGCACATCCTAAGGAGATACGTCGTAGGATTCCTATGGTATTGAGTATGGTAGACTTAAGTAGGAAGGCTTCTAGCTTTCCGGATCAGCTTTCTGGAGGAGAGCAACAAAGAGTATCAATAGCGAGGTCAATTGTCAACAATCCTCCTATTTTAATAGCGGACGAGCCTACAGGTAATTTAGACCCTGATACTGCAAGAGAAGTAATGAATACTTTAACAGATATAAATGGAAGAGGGACCACCGTGCTAATGGCAACCCATGCAAAGGATATAGTCAATGAAATGAGAAAAAGGGTCATTGCGTTAGAAGACGGAAGAATTACAAGAGATGAACAGAAAGGTGGTTATGGACTTGAGATTCCGAATAATTAGGAGTATTTTCAAGCAGGGATTTCAAGGAATGTGGCGTAATAGAGGAATGGGAGTCGCTTCTGTTACTTCAATCTCTGCTGTATTGATGATATTAGGTATGATTTTAATAATAATATTGAGTATAAATAATTTTGTAGCAGACACGACTACAAAATTTGATGAAATTCAGGTGTTTCTATTAGATGATGCAACTGATGACCAATTGGATAATATAGAAGAAGAAGTGGCTAAAAATAAGGGTGTAGTATCTATACTTTATGAATCTAAGGATCAAGCTTTAGAGACTTTCAAGGAAGAATGGGGAGAAGATGCATATCTTTTAGATGGTTTGGAAAAAGATAATCCATTACCTAATTCCTATGTAATAAAATTAGAAGGTATAGAATTTGCAGAAAATGTCGTAAATAGTATAAAAGGACTTGACGGAGTCGAGGAAGTAAAATATGATAAAGATGTAATAAATAAGCTTGTTACTTTTGCTGATTACATACGACTTGGCGGAATTGTTTTAATTGCTATATTGGTATTTGTATCTGTATTCATTATTTCAAATACCATAAAGCTTACAGTTACCTCTCGCAGAAGAGAAATAAATATAATGAAATATGTTGGTGCTACGAATAATTATATTAGAGGACCATTTATAATAGAGGGTGTGCTATTAGGATTAGTTGGAGCTGTAGTCTCCATTCTCATTGTATACTTTGGGTATGAATATTTCTTTGGGCTAGTAAATGAAGGTTTATATTCGTTATTCTCTGTATTATTAGTGACACCTAAGGTGATATTTACAGATATCGCTATAATATTTTCAGCAATTGGAATGGGTATTGGAGCATTGGGAAGTATAGTTTCTTTAAAACGTTTCTTAAATGTGTAGGGGGTTGGTTATGAAGAAGAGAAGAATTGTTGCATTTCTATTAATAATAATTATTCTTTCCCTAAATGTTGTACAAGCCTATGGGGAAACTGTTGATGAATTAAGGAAACGACAAAAAGATATCAACAATAGGATAGATAAGACAAACAATGAAATAAAATCTATGCAATCACAAACTAAAGATATTTCTAAACAAATTGAGGAATTGGATTTAAAAATTGATGGTGCGGCGACTGAGCTTTCCAAGGTAGAAAATGAACTGGATAAACTCAGGTTAAAAATCACCGAAACAGAAAAAGAATTGAATGCGGCTGAAGAAAAGCTAGCTGAGCAGGAAGATACCTTTAATCAAAGACTTAGAGTAATGTATAAAAATGGGAATGTAGGTTATCTAGAGGTATTGTTGTCATCAGGCAATATAAAGGATTTTTTATCTAGGAAGGATATGATTCAATCAATTGCTGAATACGATAAAGATCTTATAAGGTTCATGAAAGAACAAAGAGATATAATAGACCAAAAAAAGACGGAACTTGAGGCACAAAGAGCTTCAGTTGAAGTAACTAAGTCTAAGATTGAAGCTAGAAAAAAGAATTTGGAAAGTGTTTCAAGAGAAAAAGAACTTTTAATGTCTAAGCTACAAAAAGATATTAAAGCTTATGAAAAGGAATATGATAAGTTAAATGAATATGCTAAAAGCATAGAATCAAAGATAGTAAAATTGCAAAGAAACACAAATCCTTATACGGGAGGAAAAATGTCTTGGCCTGTTCCTGGACATAGTAGAATAAGTTCTTATTATGGATATAGAATACATCCAATCTTCAAAACGAAGAAATTACATACAGGGGTGGATATTCCTGCACCGACAGGTACAGCTGTAAAAGCTGCAGCTGATGGTATTGTAATACATACTGATTGGTTAGGTGGATATGGAAAGGCGGTTATGGTGGATCACGGTAGTGGTATAGTTACTCTGTATGGACACAATTCTGCTATAACTGTAAAAAATGGGACTAATGTTAAACGTGGTGATACTATAGCTAAGGTAGGCAGTACAGGAAATTCAACTGGACCACACTGTCACTTTGAGGTTAGAAAAAATGGGGCATATGTAGATCCAATGCCATGGCTAAAGGGAAATTAAGGGGAATCAACAATCCCCCTTTTTTTTATGCTATCCATCTTCAGAATGACAGGAGAAATTCACAATTCACAGTTTACAATGCACAATTAAAACCTAGGATTTTTCACTATGTGTATAATGGCAGTATAGTATATTTCATGCCGTGCGGTAGCGAAGCATCTCGGGTTTAGATAAGCGATAAATAGCAACTTTTTACCAATGAATTTTATTTCATTTATTTAAATATTCCATAAAAGTGGTATAATAGAAACATTGGGCTAATAAAATAGTCTCATAACCAAACTATCGAGGTGAAGCATATGTCAAAGAAACGAAATATAATCATTGTGATTATATTGCTATTAGTTACGAATATATTTACTTTTAGCCTAACTAATTTAATGACTTTAAGGTTTAATGATAAAGTAGTTATTCCTAAAGGAGAGTATCAATATCTAATGAGTGTTAATGATGAATTCTCAAAGGCGATGAGCATTAGAGATTATGTAAACAAAAATTATCTTAGAGATGTTGATAATGATGCATTATCAGAAGGAATTATAAAGGGTATGGTTCAGGCTTTGGATGATCCATATTCGGTCTATATGACAGCCGATGAATTTGCCAGCTTTACAGATCAAACAGCAGGAATATATGGGGGAATAGGGGTCATAGTGACACCTGGTGATGACAATTTGATTACCGTAGTTTCTCCAATTGAAGATACGCCTGGTGAAAGAGCAGGTATTAAAACTGGAGACAAAATCATAAAGGTTGATGGTGTTGAATTTTATGCTGAGAACATGGATCAGGCAGTTAAGGTAATGAAGGGAAAACCAAAATCTACTGTCAATATAACATTGATGAGAAAGGATAAAGACAATAATAATAAGACTATTGATCTTGATATTGTCAGAGAGGAAATTAGACTTGTAACGGTGAAGTCTGGAATAATTGACAATGACATGGGCTATATAAAAATAACGTCATTTGATGAAATCACCTACGAGGATTTTAAAAAGCATTTAACTTCACTAGAGAAGGCAAATGTTAAAGGATTGATACTTGATGTAAGAAATAACCCTGGAGGGTTACTGAATATATGCGCAGATATAGCTGATGAGTTATTAGGAGAAGGAGATATTGTATATACACAAACTAAAGATGGTGAAAGAGAATATCTGAAGTCAAATAAGAAACAAAATACTCTGCCTTTGGTTATGTTAGTCAACGAAGGAAGTGCAAGTGCATCTGAGATATTAGCCGGAGCTATAAAAGATCATAATCGTGGAGAACTAATAGGAACTACTACATTTGGTAAAGGAATCGTTCAAAGGATTAGGGATTTAACCGATGGTTCAGGAATAAAATTGACAGTATCTGAATATTTTACTCCTAATGGCACCAATATTCATGGTATTGGTATAGCACCCGATATTGTAGTAGAGTTAAATGAAGATGTTGAGAACATTGGGTTGGAATTCCTTAAGGAAGACAATCAGCTGCAAAAGGCGATTGAGGTATTGAGAAGTAAAATATAACATTAATTAAGAGGTGAATAGGTGTGAACGGGTTATATCTAATTATGTATTTTACATTAATTGATATTGTAAATACCTTAGTATCACCTTTTTTTATTGCAATTTTTCTTATTATCATATATCAGTATTATAATCTCAATAAGTCTGACTACGGGCTTTCAATTAATAAAAAATCTGCACTTTCTAAAGCAATCAACTCCAGTCTATATGGTATATTTGGAGGTTTTTTGTCCACCATAGCCTTTATTTATCTTGAAGTCGTTATCGTACCCAAGGATTTTATGTACATATTGACTACTGCAATAGTATTGTCCCTTATAAACCCGAGATTTATGTGTTTTGCTTATGGGGGGAGTATTTTATCCTTATTTAGTTTAGTCTTTAATTTTCCTAAAATAGAAACCAAAGATATAATGCTCGTAGTAGCTACACTTCATATTGTGGAAAGCTTATTGATATTTTTAAATGGATATAAAGGAAAAATTCCAGTTTTCTATGAACATAAAGGAGAATATGTAGGAGGATTTAATATCAACAGATTTTGGCCAATACCGTTTGTTATATTTGTTGGTGATGGATTAATAAAGCCAATGACGCTTATGGCTATACTTGCTTATGGGGATTTTACAACTTCGTATCCAAGACGTAAAACTATCATTACAAGCATTGTGTTGCTTGCCTATAGTTTTATTTTATTGTCTTTGACTAAGGCTAATATAAATCCATTAATTCCACCAATATTTGCGTTGATAGGGCATGAATTCATTCTAAGCTCAAATGAAATAATGGAAAAAAAGAAGAGCCCAGTATTTACTACTACTTTAAATGGTGTTAGGGTAATGGAAGTAGCTAAAAATGGGATAGCAAAGGATATAGGAATTGAAACAGGAGATGTCATATTGAGCATAAATGAAGCGATTATAAAGGACGAAAAAGATATTGCAGAAATAGAAAGCCTAGATAACTCTATATTGAAAATTCATTATTTTAATCGTAAGAAAGGGCTTACTACCAAAAACTATAGAGGTAATAAAAAAACCCTAGGAGTTTCAATAGTTCCTAGGGTAATGTACTAGCCAGTTTCGATAAATCAACAGAATAGATGAATTCTTTTTTATCGGTTTCAAATGGTGCAATCAAATCCACATAGATAAGATTCTTTTCCTTATTGTAGAATATGGTATGACTGTTCACATTTGTCAATGATTTTAAAACCTTATTATCAATACTGTATTCATGAATTGTATAATTGTTATTACCTTGGTTTTTTTCCAGAACCAATAATTCATTTTCAGAAATAGCGAATATTGATGCTATATTTTTATCTATGATATCATATTCTTTAAATTTATCTAAATTAAATATATGGAGAATATTTCTATCATCCTTCTCATTTGTCTTCGAATATGCGATTTTATTGTTGCTGATAATCCTAGGAGATAAACCTGAATCAATCATACGAAGGTTTCTAAAATCATCAGTATAATATATATTGTTATTTACATTGTTTTCATTCTTTTCTACTAGAATTATGAAATCTTTATTGACTCTTAAATCTATAAAATGTTGCTTAAATGAATTAATTTTTTCAATTTTGTCGTTTACAATATTGTAATTAAATAAATTAGTTATATTGTCATCATAATCTAATAAATAAATATTGTCCTTATCATGCCAACGTACTAGTGATGGTATGATCCCTTCGTCAAAGATTATCTTGTAAGCTTTTTTTTCATACCTTCTAATAATAAATAGCTCTGACATAGTACCATTGTTTTCAATTAGGGATACCTGTTTGTAATCAGGGCTAAAGCTAGCTGATAGAATATGAGAATTGGTACGATAAATATTGGAACTTTCATTTTTCTTTATATCATAGCACCATAGGCTTTCGTATTCTAAGGCAGTATTTGCATCTATCTCATTTTTCCTATACAATAAAAAGTTATCCATTATATAATCCAATATTTGACCCTCATCAATATAGGATGATATAAGCCTCTTGGCAGATTTCAGTACTTCACCGCTGTTTGCATCTATATCTACGGATAGATTTACAAGTGGAGCTTCGTAATTATCCTTGTCGAAAATACTGTTGTAGGTAATATTCCATATATATCTTTCATTGATATTAGATAAATTTACATCTGGCAATGTATTTGCAGTGACATTAAAATCAGACTTTACCTTATTGATGACATCATTTACGCAAAGTTTGATTCCTATTGTACTAAAGTTATCATTTATTATGTTAAATTTAATATCGTCTAGATTAATTGCCTTTGCATTAACTAATTCTATGAATATTTGCGGAATAGCTAGTTGAACATTGTCCTCTTCTAATTCATTCAATACATGAATATTGATTATATTTCCCTTTTTTACAATTTGATCGACCTTAACGCCTGAAGTTTCTATAAGCCCAACGGAGACTAGGAGCTTCACATCATTGTTTTTTTTAACTACCTCAACAGATGGCTTAATAGCCTGATACCCTTTTGATAAGATAACTTTATCAATTTTATATTTTAATTCTGTATCTTCAACTGATACTTGGGTATCTCTATTTAAGAAAGGTAAGTCATCTATTTTGCATCCTACTAGAGAAATTGCTACAAATAAAATTAGGATTATTGATAAAATATGCTTCATAAGAGTTTTCGCCTCCTTCTCTTAATTTTACAATATATTATAAATTTCATCAATATTAGTTTTGACAATAATGCAGAATATTATATAATAGTTAATGAACAAATGTTCATGGAAGGTGATAAATAATGAACGAGTTTAAAATAGAATCAAGCTATAAACCTACAGGAGATCAGCCAGAGGCTATAGAAAAATTGGTAGAGGGACTAAATAAGAATCTTAAGCACCAGACGCTTTTAGGAGTAACGGGTTCTGGTAAGACCTTTACCATGGCAAATATTATCGAAAGAGTGCAGAAACCAACTTTGGTAATAGCTCACAATAAAACACTTGCATATCAATTGGCTAGTGAGTTTAAAGAATTTTTTCCAAACAATGCAGTAGAATACTTTGTGAGCTATTATGATTATTATCAGCCAGAGGCATATGTGCCTCAAACTGATACTTATATTGAGAAGGATAGTTCCATTAACGATGAAATAGATAAGCTTAGGCACTCTGCAACAGCGTCACTTTTTGAAAGAAGAGATGTAATCATCGTTGCATCTGTTTCATGTATATATGGCTTAGGAGACCCTATAGATTATGAAAATCTTACTTTGTCACTACGTCCTGGTATGATTAAGGATAGAGATGAAGTAATGAGGAAGCTTATAGATATACAATATATGCGTAATGATATCAATTTCGTTAGGGGGACCTTCAGAGTAAGAGGAGATGTATTGGAGATATTTCCTGCGGCATCAAGTGAAAATACCATAAGAGTTGAGTTTTTTGGTGATGAAATAGATAAGTTGGTTGAAGTTAACCATTTGACAGGTGAAATCATTGGTTATAGAAACCATGTATGGATTTTTCCGGCTTCCCACTTTGCAACTACTGAAGATAAAGTGAATAAAGCTATAGAAACAATTGAAATTGAGTTAAATGATAGGGTAAAGGAGTTCAAAGATCAGGAGAAGTTGTTGGAAGCACAGAGAATTGAGCAACGAACCCGTTATGATATAGAGATGTTAAGCGAAATGGGATTTTGCTCAGGAATAGAAAATTATTCTAGGCATTTGAGTCAAAGACCTGCTGGCAGCAGACCTTATACATTGATAGATTACTTCCCTGATGATTTTTTGATTATAGTTGATGAATCCCATGTGACTATACCACAAATTAGAGGAATGTATGAGGGAGATAAATCCAGAAAAACTAATCTAGTTGAATATGGTTTCAGATTGCCATCAGCTCTTGACAATAGACCATTAAAATTTAGAGAATTTGAAAAAATGGTAAACCAGATAGTTTATGTATCTGCTACACCTGGTCCTTATGAGAATGAGCACACTCAAAATACCGTTGAGCAGATTATCAGACCTACAGGGCTATTGGATCCGGTTATTGAAGTAAGACCTACAACCCATCAGATAGATGATTTGGTCACTGAAATAAATAAAACAGTAGATAAACAGGAAAGAGTTCTGGTGACTACTTTGACAAAGAAGATGGCTGAGGATTTGACTAATTACTTCAAAGAAATTGGAATAAAAGTTACCTATCTGCACTCTGATGTTGATACAATAGAGCGTATGGAGATTATAAGAGACTTAAGGCTAGGAAAATATGATGTCTTGGTTGGAATCAATCTTTTACGTGAAGGTTTGGATTTGCCGGAAGTATCTCTAGTGGCAATACTTGATGCCGACAAGGAAGGATTTTTAAGAAGTGAGACTTCCTTGGTACAGACCATAGGAAGAGCTGCGAGAAACGTAGATGGAAAAGTTGTAATGTATGCAGATAATATTACAAAATCTATGGAAAAGGCAATATATGAAACAAATAGAAGAAGAGAGATTCAAAATAAGTACAATATAGACAATAATATAATCCCTAAATCTATTGTTAAGGGTGTAAGGGATATTATTGAGGCAACTATTGTGGCAGAGGAAGAAGTAAAATATGATGAAACCTTTAGCAATGAAGAGGTTGAAGTAATGATTACAGGTCTTGAATCTGCTATGCTTAAGGCAGCAGAAGAGCTAAACTTTGAAAAAGCTGCTGAACTAAGGGATAAAATGTTAGAGTTAAAGAAGATGATAAAACATTGAGGTGTAAATAATGACAAAAGATAAAATTATTATCCGGGGGGCTAAGGTGAATAACCTAAAAAATGTGAGTCTAGAACTACCAAGAAATAAATTTATAGTATTTACTGGTCTTAGTGGTTCAGGTAAATCATCCTTAGCCTTCGATACAATATATGCAGAAGGACAAAGAAGATATGTTGAATCTTTATCCAGTTATGCAAGACAATTTTTAGGTCAAATGGATAAACCTGATGTGGAATATATAGAAGGGCTTTCACCTTCTATTGCAATTGACCAAAAGACCACATCCAAAAATCCAAGATCAACTGTTGGTACAGTTACAGAAATCTATGACTATTTAAGACTTTTATTTGCGAATATCGGAACTCCATATTGTCCTAAGTGTGGCAGAGAAATTACAAGTCAGACTGTCGAGCAAATGGTAGATAAGATAATGGAACTACCTGAAAGAACAAAAATGCAAGTTTTAGCACCAATCATTAGAGGAAAAAAAGGAGAGCATACAAAAGTTCTTGGGCAGGTTAAAAAAGAAGGGTTTGTAAGAGTAGTTATAGATAACGAATTACACGAATTATCAGAAGAGATTAAATTAGAAAAGACAAAGAAACATACTATAGAAATTGTAGTAGACAGGATAATTGTTAAAGAAGGAATTGAAGGAAGACTTGCTGAATCTTTGGAAACAGCGTTAAAGCTTGGGGATGGATTAGTTATAGTTGATTTGATGGATGGAAATAGAAAAATGTTTAGCTCTAAGCTGGCCTGTCCCGATCATAATATAGCTATCGAAGAACTGTCTCCGAGAGCATTTTCATTCAATAGTCCATTTGGTGCATGTCCAACTTGTAACGGCTTAGGCTCTCATAAAGAAATTGAACCAGACTTAATAATTCCTAACAAAGAACTTAGTATCAATGAAGGAGCTATAGCACCATATAGCAATGCAAAAGAAACAACATACTACTTTCAGATGATTAAAACCGTAGCTGAAAAAAATAATTTTAGTATGGATAAACCTATAAAGGAAGCACCAAAGAAGTTTATGGAAGAATTGTTATATGGTACTAAGGATAGTATCAAGTTTGAATTCAACAGCCATTTTGATGATGAAGGTATGCGAGCATTCAATGGGAGATTTGAAGGAATCATACCAAATCTGCAAAGGAGATATATGGGGACAAACTCTGACTATATGAAGGAAAAAATAGAGGAATATATGGTAGAAAGTCCATGTCCACATTGTCATGGAAAGAGATTGAAAGAGGAAGTATTGTCTGTAAAGATAAATGGACTAAATATTTCCGAGGTGACTGACCTATCTGTGACAAATTCAATTGAATTCTTCAATAATTTAAAGTTGACAGAAAAACAGAGGATTATTGGCGAACAAGTTCTTAAGGAAATAAATGAAAGATTAAAATTTTTAAAAAATGTTGGACTAGATTATTTGACCTTATCTAGAATGGCAGGGACTTTATCAGGAGGAGAATCCCAGAGAATCAGATTAGCGACACAAATAGGCTCTGGCCTTGTAGGGGTAGTATATGTACTGGATGAACCTAGTATAGGACTTCATCAGAGAGATAATGAAAAGCTTATAGCAGCCCTAAGGAGTCTTACAGAAGCGGGAAACACCTTAATTGTTGTTGAACATGATGAGGATACAATGTATGAAGCCGACCATATAGTTGATATTGGTCCAGGAGCTGGTATTCATGGCGGAGAAATTATTGCCCAGGGAACAGTAGAAGAAATCAAAAATAATCCAAATTCCATAACAGGTGCTTATCTTTCAGGCAGATTGAAAATTGAGATACCTGAAAAGAGAAAGGCAACTAATGGAAAGTGGCTTGAGGTAATTGGAGCAGAAGAAAATAATTTAAAAAATATAGATGTAAAAATCCCATTAGGGCTATTTACCTGTGTTACTGGTGTATCCGGCTCAGGTAAAAGCTCTTTAGTCAATGAAATAATATATAAGGCATCGGCTTCTAAATTGAATCATGCAAAGATAAAACCGGGAAAGCATAAAGAAATAAAAGGATTTGAATATTTAGATAAGGTAATAGCCATCGATCAAAGTCCTATAGGCAGAACTCCTAGATCTAATCCTGCAACTTATACAGGATTATTTGACAGTATAAGAGATTTATTTGCAATGACAAATGAGGCAAAGATGAGGGGATACCAAAAAGGTAGATTTAGCTTCAATGTCAAAGGTGGAAGATGTGAAGCATGTAGTGGTGATGGTATATTAAAAGTAGAGATGCATTTTTTGCCTGATGTTTATGTTCCTTGTGAAGTATGTAAGGGTAAAAGATATAACCGAGAAACCTTACAGGTTAAATATAAGGGCAAATCAATTTCAGATGTTCTAGATATGACTGTGGAAGAAGGAGTAGAGTTCTTCCAGAACATTCCCAAAATTAAAAGAAAGCTAGAAACCTTATATGATGTTGGCTTAGGCTATATTAAAATAGGGCAGCCATCTACTGAACTGTCAGGAGGGGAAGCGCAAAGGGTCAAGCTGGCAACAGAGCTTTCTAAAAGATCAACAGGTAAGACTATATATATATTAGATGAGCCTACAACAGGACTTCACTCTGCTGATATTCATAAGCTGGTGAAGGTATTAAATCAATTGGTAGAAGGAGACAATACCGTAATAGTTATAGAGCACAATTTAGATGTAATCAAAACAGCTGATTATATTATAGATTTAGGTCCTGAAGGTGGAGATCAGGGAGGAAAAGTTATTGCCACTGGTACTCCTGAAGAAATATGTAAGGTTAAAAATTCATACACTGGACAATTCCTAAAGAGAGTATTAGATTCTTCGTCATCCCGAGTGTAGTCGAGGAATCTCCGAATTTCTCTTTGTTCAAGTGGACATAAAATAGATAATAAATGGAGGTAAAGGATGCTATCTACAATTATCAGCTCAGTAATTTCACTTTTTTTAATATTATTTGTGGGAGTATATGCTAGTAAAAAAGGTATAATAACACCTGCCATAAATAATGCACTCATTGATATATTAATGAAATTAACATTGCCATTATTGATACTTTCATCATATATGTCCGGATTTGATGCACAAGTAAAGAATAATGTATATCAAGCTTTCTATTATAGTTTAATCACACATATTTTCTTATTTGCAATCTCTTATATTTTATTGATTGCTGTAAAAGGCAATAAACGTGATGTTATGAATTTTTCTAATATATTTACTAATACAGGTTTTATTGGGTTCCCGTTGTTAAATGCAGCATATGGTCCGGAAGGGGTTATATATGGCACCGCTTATAATATGATTTTCAATATTTTTTTATGGTCATATGGGATTATGTTATATAAAGGGAAAGGAAAGGATAATAACATTAAGAAAGAAATGCTAGATTTATTAAAAAATCCAATAATTATTACTATATTGATTGGTTTGTTTATAATGGTTTTTTCAATAGAGGTACCACAGGTATTATATTCCAGTATCAAACTAGTAGGTGATATAACAGGACCACTATCTATGATAGTAGTAGGGGTAATACTCTCCAACGTTAACTTTAAGGAAAATATGAAGGACTGGAAGGTACACTATGCAGTCATCAGTAAGCTTATAATCATTCCTCTTTTAATAGCATTGATTTTTCATTTAATGGGGAAATCATCTCTTGTAACAAAGTCTATAGTATTGCAAGTAGCCATGCCAACCGCAACATTGGCCTCTATTTTTGCTGAGAAGTATAATAAGGAATTGGGCTTTTCAACAATTTTAGTGGTATTGACGACCTTATTTTCTGTTTTAACTATACCTGCTTTTGTTGTATTATTACAATATATTTAAGATATGTGTTATTTTTAACAATAATTTTATGAATTTCGTGGAATGGTTGTTTTATTTTATGCAATAGTGTAATATTATATTAAATAGACTAAATTATAAAAGGAGGAAATTGAATGAAGAAGAATCTGATACTAGGTCTTGCCATTGTTATGACATTGTTCTCTGCAGTAGCTTATGCTGAACAAGGAATATCAGTTAAAATTGACTCTGCTAATGTTGAATTTAATGATGATATAGGTAGACCATTTATTGATGAAAACAGTAGAACACTCGTACCTTTCAAGGCAGCATTGGAGGCTTTTGGTGCTGAGGTAGAGTGGAACAATGAAACTAGAACTGCTGTAGCTAAAAAAGGTGACGTAACTGTAGAGGTTCCTATAGGAGAGCCTTATGTACTTAAAAATGGAGAAAAGATAGAGTCTGATACAGTTGCAGTTATTAAAGAAGAAAGAACATATCTACCTATAAAAAAAGTTATGGAAGCTTTTGGTGCTGAAGTACAATGGGATGCTGATACTAGAACAGTTAACATAATAACTGAATCTGTTGACGCTAAAGCAAAGATATTGGAAGCATATGAAAAATTCTATGCATGGAAGAACTATGATATGAATGCATTGATAAACATGTCTATGTCCGTACCAGGTGAAGATGGAAGTATGCAAGAAGTTAATATGAAAATGGATATGGATGCTACTACTTTCACCGATCCAATGAAAATGAAAGCAACTGTAAATATGATGGTGGATGCAGGTGATGATAAATTATCTCAACCTTTGATGGAAATGTATATGTCAACTAAGGGAAATAAGTATAGTACTTATATGCTTATCAATAATCCAGAAACTGGTGAGTCCCAATGGGTTAAACAGGAAATAGAAGATGAAGAATATATTAAGCTACTTGATCCTAATAATGAGGAGATGAAGGCTCTTAATGAGAAATCAATGACTGATGTAAAATACCTAGGAACTTATCCTTCTGAAACAGGCAATCTTCAAAAATATGAAGTAACAATTTCCTATAAAGACATAGTTGGACTAATGGATCAAAATTTGTCTGTGTTCAAAGATGCTTTAGGTGAAGATGCACAACTAGGTTTAGATTTATTGGGTAGTTTTGATGATGTAAAATGCACAATATATCTTGATGAATCTACAGGAGAATTTGTGAAACAGGAAATGGACTTTAGTTCTTTACTAAGCAAGGCTATGGAACAAATGATGGGTACAATAGCTGAAGAAGCTCCTGAAGGTGTTACTGAAGATGAAATGAACAATGTTACTGAAATGCTAAAGAACATCAAAATGGATATGGTTGCTGAGTATAAAAATATAAATGCTGCAGAAGATTTTGAAATACCAAAAGAAGCATTAGATGCTATACCAGCAGAAGATCTGATAGAAGTAGAAGAATCAACTGAAAATGCTAAAGTAGAAGAAACAGAAAAAGAATAGTATTCTAAGCTCTATTCAGATATTAATATTTGAATAGAGCTTTATTTTTATTGACTTAAAGAAGAATTTATGTTAATTTAGAATTAGATTTAAGAAAAGGAGTGGTGTTTTATGGATAGAATAATTGAGAGTGTAAAAAATAAAAAATCATATGATACTACTCTAGGTGTAGGTAAATAGATAAACACAGATAAAATTTAATCTGCTTTTTGTTGCACCTTGGTAGTGTTAAAGTACGGAAAAGATACCAGGGTATTTTTATGCCCAAAAATAGTGAAAAATTGGGAGGAAACAACAAATTGTTAGAAAGATTATATGAATTAGGTTTAACCAATGAGTTATTAAATGAGTATAAAAGTGAAATCGAAAATTATCATATAGGTAGAGTCATTGCAGAGTATAGGGGTTCATATAAAGTGGCTACAGAAGAACAAGACATATTGGCTAGGGTCACAGGTAAGTTTATGAAGTCAACATTTGATATAAGTGAATTTCCAGCTGTTGGAGACTGGGTTATTGTAGATAGAACTACAAATAACGATGGTGATGGAATAATATCCAGAGTACTTCCTAGAAAAAGCTATGTTTCAAGGAAGGTGGCTGGAATTAAAACAGATGAACAGATAATTGCTTCAAATATTGATACCTTATTTATCTGCATGTCAGTAAATAATGATTTCAATTTAAGAAGATTGGAAAGATATATTACCATAGGCTGGAATAGTGGTGCAACACCGGTAGTTATTCTCACAAAGATAGACTTAAATAATGACTTGGAATCATTGAAAAGTGAAATCGAGGAAGTAGCTATAGGCATAGATATATTTTATGTTAGTTCACTAACCGGTGAAGGAATTGATGAAATTGAAAAATATCTGAAACTTGGGAAGACCATAGGCTTTATTGGTTCTTCAGGTGTGGGGAAATCAACCTTGATAAATTATTTATTAGGTGAGGAGAGAATGCAGGTAGGAGATATCAGAGAAGATGATTCAAAGGGCAAGCATACAACAACTCACAGAGAATTGATTGTATTAAAGAATAAGGGTATTGTAATAGATACTCCAGGTATGAGGGAGATACAGCTTTTAGATGATACTGAAGGAATAGAAAACTCTTTTAATGATATTACTGAATTGGCAAAAACATGTAGGTTTAGCGATTGTAAGCATGCGAAGGAGCCTGGTTGTGCTGTTAGAGCTGCTATAGAAGATGGTACCCTGCCTCAAGAGAGACTGGATAGCTATAATAAGCTTTTAAGAGAAGTACAATTTATTGAACGAAAGAACAATACAAAAGCTCAACAGGAGCATAAAAAGAATATGATGAAATTTTATAAAGAAGTAAGAAATATTAAAAATAGACCGTAGAATCTTCCTCGAGGTATGTTAGTATAGTATATACAGGCTCGCTATAAAAAGGAATGAAAGCAAGTAGAACGTTCTACTTGCTTTCATTTTTTTTTATAAACTTATGATAAATAAACGATATTAATTCCCATAATAAAAATGCAAGTATGATAAGTACTATAATTTCCATTGTTCCTATTCTCTTAAGCAATGGTCTCACTCCTAAATCAAACTTTTTATAAGAAACTACTAGACATTACTATTATACCAAATATTAATGAATTTTAAAAATGAAATGTATAAACAGTATTCTAATGTGACCAAACAACATTTTATCATATATTAATGTGGCTAATGATTGAATTTTACTATATGATACTATATAATTTACTAAAGAGAATATATTAGTAGTTAATAAAATTAATAACAAATAGGGATAATTTATGGCAATTAAGGAGTGAAAGCAATTGGATATTATTAAAAATTGCAGAAATATTTTAATTGAATATGAGATTATAGTATTTGCTTATGTTTTTGGTTCCTATGTTAGTGGCAAATTAAGAAATGATAGTGATATTGATATTGCTATATATTTAAATAATCAGATGTCGACAGATGAATACCTAGATTTAAAGATGAAATTGACAACTGCGTCTAAAAGAGAAGTAGATCTTATTATATTAAATTCAGCAACTCCATTATTAAAATTTGAGATATACAAGAAACATATATTGCTATTTACCAGAGATGAAATTGAGGAGTCTAATTTTAAAGTTAAAACGCTATTTGAATACAATGACGTGAAAAGATACTTGGAATTATCATATAGAAGGAATATAGATAGATTGAAAAAAGAGGTTGATGTAAATGGTTAATACTACAGTGGTCAAGCAAAGATTAAATCAAATACTAGAATCCTTGAAGAAAATTGAAAGATATGAAAACTTGTCTTTAAGAGATTTCTTAGATGATGATATAGTACAAGATGTAGTAGAATACAATTTATTTATTATTATAAATATGATGGTAGATATTGTTACTCATATTGTAGTAGATAACAATATTGGGAATCCATCAACACTCGGAGATGCATTCGATATATTGAACAAAGAAAAATATATAGACGAAAAAGATACGAAGCTTTATAAAAGCATGGTTGGGCTTAGAAATATACTATCGCATGAGTATTTAAAAATTGATAAGAACATAATTTACGATATCCTTAAATATAAATTAAAAGATATAAAAAAATTCATTGTTTTTATAGACGAAAGTTTTCTTTAAATTTAGAGTGTATGAGAGGTATGGATTATGATAAACATATCTATTCTTAATAAACTATTGATTCCTTGGAGTTACTATTCACAGTCAACCAGTAGTCATCTGAGCATACATTCTTGTCATCCTGAGTTTTGCAGTATGATTATAGCTTCCGAAGGATCTCGGTTTTAGACCCGAGATTCTTCACCTGCGGTTCAGAATGAAACTAGCTGATGCCCGTATAAAATCTACTGTGAATAGTAACAATTCCTTGGAAAACAAATATAAATTTTGTATAAAAAATAGTTGCATTTAATTTAGCAAGGTAATATAATAAATATATTATAGATTTTTATTGAAAAAGGAGGTCTTAATCTTGCAAAATATTGATTTTGGCAAGAGCCTATGGAAGTCTCATCTTAGTAATGCCGAAAAGACTTCCGAAGGTCTAAGGAGTTTCTCACTATTATAAAAGAAAATTAAATAATAATAGGGGGAATAAAAATGTTTAAGAAAATTGTAATTGCATTATTAGTAGTAAGTATGTTAGTAGTATTTGGAGCTTGTGGGAAAACTGAAACTCCTACTGTAACGCCTCCAGCTGAACCTGATTCATCAAACCAAGGTGAAGAACCAACTGAAGAAGGTAAAATTGGTGAAATAAAGAAGGCGGGAAAACTAGTTTTAGGTACAGCTGCTGATTATCCACCATATGAATTCCACAAAATT
>DAIUFH010000040.1:0-18962 GCA_036844705.1 Tissierella sp. | reverse complement strand
GATAATTGATATGCTATCTTGTGGAGAAATGTGTGCTTGTGATATTTTAGAAGGCCTAAGTATATCACAATCCACACTTAGCTATCATATGAAAAATCTTACAGATAGTGGACTTGTAAATGCAGAGCGTGACGGAGCATGGATGAGATACACGCTTAATAAAGAAAGAATAGATGAAGCCTTAAGTTTTATCACATCCATAGCCAGTGAAAAAGAAGATTGTATTTGTAAAAAATGTAAAGATAATGTTTCTAATAATTAAATTTAGGAGGAGTTTGTAATGAAAAAAATGGTTATCTTTGATCCAGCAATGTGTTGTTCAACAGGGGTTTGTGGACCTTCAGTTGATAAAAATCTATTAAGGGTATCTACATTACTAAATAGATTAGATAAGAAAGGGGTTAAGGTAGAAAGACATAATCTACAAGAAAATCCAAAGGCTTATGTTGATAATGCAGAGGTAAATAAATTATTAGATGATGAAGGAGTAGATGTTCTACCTATTACAATAGTTGATGGGAAAGTAGTAAAAACTGTTGAGTATCCTACAAATGAAGAATTTGTAAATTTCCTTGAAATACCTGAAGAATATATTATGTCCGAATTAGCAACTAAAAAAGCTAAAGCAAAAAAATAAGAAAATGAAAAGATATAAGGGTGGGAAAATATGTATAAGAATTTTGATATAAAAGACATTAATTTAACTAAATATTTATTTTTCACAGGTAAAGGTGGAGTTGGAAAGACTTCTCTAGCATCTAGTCTTGCTATTAATTTAGCAGATAGCGGTAAAAATGTTGTGCTTGTAAGTACAGACCCTGCTTCAAATCTACAAGATGTATTTGGTACTGAACTAGATAATAAGGGAAAAGAGATAAAAGATGTTCCAAACCTTACGGTATCAAACTTTGAGCCAGAAGCATCAGTTGCTGACTACAAAGAAAGTGTTATAGGTCCTCAAAGAGGTAAACTACCCGATGCTGTTATTGAGAGCATGGAAGAACAATTGTCTGGTACTTGTACTACAGAAGTTGCTTCTTTTAATGAATTCTCCTATTTTATAGCAAATGATGAGGTAGCAGAAAAATATGATCATGTTATCTTTGACACTGCACCAACAGGTCATACTTTAAGAATGCTTCAGCTACCTTCAGCATGGACTAATTTCTTAGATGAAAATGTTTATGGGGCTTCATGTTTAGGTCAGCTATCTGGTTTAGACGAGGAGAGAGGCGTATACAGAAAAGCAGTAGATAATTTGGCAAATGGGGAATTAACTACTTTGATTTTAGTATCTAGACCTGTAGATTCAGCATTAAAAGAAGCTGAAAGAACTTCTATAGAACTTCAAGAATTAGGAATAAGCAATCAGATTCAAGTAATCAATGGAGTACTGAAAGAGCATGATGATGAACTATCAACATCAATCTACAATATGCAGGACGAAATAATGAGCAATATGCCAGAAGGACTTAAAAAGCTTGATACCTATGAAATACCTTTAAGACCGTACAACATTTCAAGTATAGATAAACTTAGAACATTTTTAACAAGTGAAGAAGTTAAGAATGATGCAAAGCAAGTAGAAGATTTAAACCTTGATAATATTGGTAGTTTACAGGATGTAGTAGATGACCTATATAACTCAGGTAAAAAGGTGATATTCACCATGGGGAAAGGTGGGGTAGGAAAAACTACTATTGCAGCAGCTATAGCTCTTGCACTAGCAGAAAGAGGAGAAAAGGTTTATTTAACAACTACAGACCCAGCAGCTCATTTAAAATATGTTATTGAGGAAAGTGAAGATATAACAATGAGCTATATAGATGAAGAAAAAGAACTAGAAAAATATAGAGAAGAAGTAATAGGCAAGGCAAAAGAAGCAGGTGCATCCCAAGATGATATTGACTATATAGAAGAAGATTTGAGGAGCCCATGTACACAAGAAGTTGCAGTATTTAGAGCCTTTGCGGATATAGTTGATAGATCTGAAGATGAAATAGTGGTTATAGATACAGCACCAACTGGACATACAATCCTACTATTAGAATCAACTGTGAACTATAATAAAGAAATAGCTCGTACCCAAGGAGATACACCTGAGTCAGCTAAGAAATTATTACCAAGGCTTAAAGATGATAAATACACTGAAGTATTGATAATTGCATTAGCAGAAGCAACTCCTTATTATGAAGCTATGAGATTACAAGAAGATTTAAATAGAGCAGGAATATTTAGCAAATGGTGGATTATAAATTCAAGTTATTATGCTACTGATACAACTAACAGCATATTAAAAGCTAAAGCAGATAATGAAGCTGAATGGATAAAAGTGATTAACGATATATCTGATGGAAATACAGCCTTAATCAAGTGGATTCCAGAAGAATTAAAAGGTGAAGGCTTAAAGAAACTTTTATAATAATTTTATAGACTCTGCCATCCAAACTATAGTTTGGATGGCAGATAAATGATGTTGAAAGGATGATTAATATGTCGAAGGAAAGATTACCCTCGGGAATAAATTTTTTTCAAAAATATTTAACAATATGGGTTGCTCTTAGCATGATAGGTGGGGTACTAATTGGTAGATACTTACCAGCAATACCTGAATTTTTTGGTAGATTTGAATATGCTAATATTTCAATACCAACAGCTATACTCATTTGGATAATGATTTATCCAATGATGATGAAGGTGGATTTTCAAAGTGTAAAAAATGTAGGGAAGAATCCTAAAGGTTTGTACGTAACTTGGATTACAAACTGGCTTATAAAGCCTTTTACTATGTATGCGATATCGTCATTTTTCTTTTTTATAGTTTTCAAAAATTTCATAACACCTGAACTTGCAACTGAATATCTAGCAGGAGCAGTCCTACTGGGAGCAGCACCATGTACAGCAATGGTATTTGTATGGAGTACATTAACAAAAGGCAATCCAGCTTATACAGTTGTTCAAGTAGCAACTAATAATTTAATTATATTGGTGGCATTTATCCCAATAGTCAAATTTTTACTAGGAGTTAGTAACGTCGTAGTCCCATGGGATACCTTGATATTATCAGTTATACTCTTTGTAGTAATTCCATTAGCAGGTGGTATATTAACTAGAGTACAAGTAATAAAGAAAAAGGGATTAGATTATTTTGAAAATGAATTTTTACCTAAATTTGATGGTGCAACAACTACAGGGTTATTATTAATGCTAGTGCTATTATTTTCATTCCAAGGTGAAACAATATTGAATAATCCTTTACACATTTTGCTTATAGCTGTACCTCTTACTATTCAGACATTTTTAATATTCTTTATAGCATATGGGGCATGTAGATGGCTTAAATTACCTTTCGATATAGCAGCACCAGCAAGTATGATAGGTGCTTCAAACTTCTTTGAGCTAGCAGTTGCGGTTGCAATTGCATTATTTGGAATGGATTCTCCAGCTGCACTTGCAACAACTGTAGGAGTTTTGACTGAAGTGCCATTAATGCTATTTCTTGTGAAGATAGCCAATAGTACCAAGCATTGGTTTCCAAGTAAAAACTAATTGGAGATATACAAATGAAAAAGAAAGTAGCTTTTATATGTGTTCACAATTCTTGCCGATCCCAAATGGCAGAAGGATGGGCCAAAGAACTAGGCAGTGATATATTAGAAGTTCATTCAGCAGGTACAGAAGAATATCCAGAAGTAAAGCCACTAGCAGTTAAGGTAATGCAAGAATCAGGTATAGATATGAGTAGTCAATATCCAAAACTACTGACTGATATTCCTCAAGAGATAGATATACTAATTACTATGGGTTGCAATGTAGTTTGTCCATTTGTTCCGAATAGTCATAGTGAAGACTGGGGTCTTGATGATCCTTCAGGTGGTCCTATAGAAGGATATAGAGAGACAAGGGATTTAATTAAGGAAAAGGTAGAGGATTTAATTAATAGAGTTAAGAATAATGAAATTTAGTTAAATAATACTTTAAGAGAGCAGGTGTGCTCTCTTTAGGTGTTTTCAAAATGGAGGTAATAAAATGACGAAAAAAATTAAAGTCCAAATGTTTGGTAATAGAAATCAGCTTGTGCCAGAGTCTTGTGGTTGAGGGCCTAGCACAAGCTGTGGTCCTGGTGAGGATCCAACGACTATAGAAATATATGAAGAACTAAAAACATTTCTAGAAAATACAGATGTAAAAGATAAAATTGAAATGGAATTTATTGATATAGATAAAGATGATTTGAGTAAATATCCAAAAGAAAGAAAATTATTAGATGTAGGATATCAATTACCTATTACTTTAATAGCAAGTAAACCTGCTTTCTCAGGTCAAGTAGATAAAATGAGAACATACTTAACGCTAAAAAAGATGTGATGTTTCAGTAGAAAGTTTCAATATTTTAAATTTACTTATTAAGGAGGGATTTGTATGAAGGATAAAGAAAAAATGAGAAATAGAATTCGAAAGAATTATTCAGATGTTGCACAAAAAGATTTATCGGGTGGATGTTGTAGTGGTGGATGTAGCTGTGATGGTGGTTCAGTTGATGTATATGGTTCATCACTTAAAATTGGCTATACCCTAGAAGACGTATTAAATGCACCTATAGATTCAAATATGGGATTAGGATGTGGCAATCCTATTGCACTAGCTAATCTAAACGAAGGAGAAGTAGTCCTTGATCTTGGATCTGGAGGGGGATTTGACAGCTTCCTAGCTAGTAAGAAGGTCGGAGATAATGGCTTAGTCATAGGCGTTGATATGACTCCTGAAATGGTTTCTTTAGCAAGGAAAAATGCTGAAGAAGATGGCTATAGGAATATTGAATTCAGATTAGGGGGAATAGAGCATCTACCTGTAGCTAACGAATCAGTTGATGTAATTATATCTAACTGTGTAATTAATTTATCTTTAGATAAAGAGCAAGTATTTAAAGATGCATACAGAGTACTAAAGGTTGGTGGAAGACTATCAATATCAGATGTAGTTGCAACAGCAGAATTGCCTATAGAAATTAAGGAGGATTTATCTATGATGATAGGATGCATAGCTGGAGCTGAATTTGTCGATAATATTCAAGAAATGATGGAAGATGCGGGGTTTAAGGATATAAAATTAACTCCAAAAGATAATGGCAGAGAAATAGTAAAATCATGGGTACCAGATAGAAATGTTGAGGATTATATTTCTTCTTACATTATTGAAGCAACTAAATAAGATAAGCTTTTAAATCAGTACTAAATATTATGATATTACTCATCGGGTTCGCCGCCCAGTACCTCATGGGCGCTCCGCCACTAGTCTATAATGGGTTATTTGTTCTCGCCGTAGCCATCGGAGTCTTTTACCCAGCCCGCAAGGCACTCCGCGCTCTGATGAACTTTACCTTCACCATTCATCTCCTCATGCTCATAGGGGCAGGTGGAGCGATGATACTGGGGATGTGGTCGGAGTCAGCGATACTGATATTCGTCTATTCGCTGGGCGATGTGCTCGAATCCTATGCTGTTGACAAGGCAAGAGGGGCGATCAGTTCGCTGGTAGCCTTGATGCCGAAAGAAGCACTTGTAAAAAAAGATGGCAAGAAAATGATAATGTCTACCGAAGATATAGAGGTTGGGAATATTGTTATAGTCAGACCAGGAGAAAAAATACCTGTTGATGGGACAGTAATCCAAGGTAGTTCTTTCGTAGATCAGGCAGCGGTCACCGGGGAGTCTATCCCGGAAGAGAAGCAGATTGGCGATGGTGTTTTTGCTGGAACCATCAACCAAAACGGGTCATTAGAGGTGCAAGTCGATAAGTCTGTGGACGAGACGATGCTTTCCAAGGTCGTCAGTTCAGTCGAGGAAGCACAGGCCGAGAAGACTTCCTATCAGACCTTTGCCGAAAAGTTCAGTCAATACTATACCCCGATCATGTTCATTCTTGGAATTCTGATTGCTACAATCCCGCCATTGTTCTTTGGGCAGGAGTGGTATCCATTCATATACCGGGGATTGGTCGTGTTCGTGGTGTCGTGCTCCTGTGGGCTTGCAATTTCAGTACCCGTGACCGTAGTCGCAGGAATGGCCAACGCTGCTCGTAACGGAACAGTCTTCAAGGGTGGCAACTATCTGGAGATTGTTGACGAGGTGAAGGTAATCGCCTTTGATAAAACTGGTACACTAACCATAGGAAGGCCGGATGTTACAGATGTCAAGTGCTTAAACGGCATTTCAGAAGCGGAATTATTAAGTTTGGCAGGAGGCATCGAATCGAAATCAGGGCATCCCGGGAGATAAGAGCAGATGAGAATCCAATAAAGATAATTTCTATAACTGAGTATAATCGAATCACGGCATCATTAGATATACCTTTACTTGCTGAAGTCAGCTCAAAGGAAGCAATAGCAATTAGACCAATGTACACAGACAAGGAATATGAGGATTATGAGAATCAGTCTATAACACTACAATTACCTAATGATAATTTGAATCTCCAATTCGTTGATATGACTACAGAGAGGGTTATTAATTGGAGCTATCCTGATATAATGATGGTAGTAAGTGATGATACCTATAATATAATTGAAAAACAAGGTTCAACTGAAAATTACATCGGTTATCTAGTAGAAAATCATAAGACTAGTAATGAAACATCACATGCTCTGTCAGCAATAAAGACACCTGAATCAAAACTATCAACCTACTACTCTGAATATAGACTTGGTATAGAGGGCGCATCTTTTAACGTCTTTATATTAGGGTTTCTTGGATTAATATTTCTTATGGCGACGGGTAGTATTATATATTTTAAGCAATTAACCGAAGCTTCTGCAGATAAATCTAGATATGATATCCTTGTGAAAGTTGGTGTTAGTAACAAGGAAATAAATAAATCAATTTTTAAACAAAATCTATTTCTGTTTGCTTTACCATTATTAGTTGAGTTAGCTCACTATTTAGTAATTTTAAATTTGCTAAAAAGACTTTTTAGTGTAATGGCTGGTTTGAATTTAGCTCTTCCGATAATTATATGTGTGGCAACTTTTATAATGATATATGCAGTCTATTATGTTCTTACGGTTAATTCCATAACAAAAATGGTTAATGGAGGATCTACGCCACTATTAAGGGGAATAGTTATTATAATCGTATTATGTCTATGTGTACTGATCGGAGCTTTAATACGGACAGTTACCCCTGCTCCAACAGAAAAGTATACTGGCAATAAAATACAGTTGCAATTACCAGAACCAAGTGGACAGTATATGGTTGGGACTACTGAAATTCACTTAGTGGATCAAAATAGACAGGATCCTTGGGTAAAGAATAAGACTAGGTATTTAATGATTAGTATATATTATCCTGCCGTAGAGGAATCCGCACAAAAAGCAGTTTATATGAAAACTAATGCAGCAAAATATTATGATGAAAATATATTACTTTCTATTGGGTTGGATTCAGGATATATTGATCTTTCAGAGATTATAACATCCTCATGGATTAATGCATCTGTGTTAGAAAGCAGTGAGGGATGGCCAGTTATATTGTACTCGCCAGGTGCCAATATTCCAAGAGTTTTTGGAACAACATTAGTAGAGGAGTTGGCAAGTAAGGGATACATTGTAGTAACAATCGATCATACTTACGATTCATCTGTAATTGAATTTCCAGATGGAAGAGTAGTTACAGAAGAATTACCTAATTTTAGTGCAGAAACAGTTCTCAAGCTTTTAGATGTTAGAGTTGATGATATGAAATATGTAATAGAACAACTTTCAACAATAGTAGAAGGAAATAATCCTGATTATGAAAATAAAGAATTGCCAATAGGTTTAGAAAACAATATTAATTTATCAAAAATAGGTACCTTTGGACATTCTGCCGGTGGAGCAGCATCAGCACAGCTTATGTATGAAGATGAAAGAGTAGATGCAGGTATAGATATGGATGGTACTATGGGGTATATGCCGGATTATCCACTTAATGTAGCTAAATATGGATTAGATAGACCGTTTATGCTTATGAATGCAGGCTATAATGATGAAGGAGAAGTTGATTCTCACAAATCAGCTATTGACAGAGCATCCTTCTGGGAGAATACAAATGCTTGGAAAATTGACGTTAGTATACCAAATGGAGCTCATTTTACATTTACAGATTACTTGGTATTAATACCGCAGATTGATAATAAACTTGGTATTTCTCAACAGGTTATTCAAGGGAGCATTGGTTCAATTGATTATAATGAGGTTCTTGAAGCGCAGAAAAAATATATTACTGCATTCTTTGATCTTCATTTAAAGGGTATACCACAATCAATATTTGATGAGTCTTCAAAGTATACAGATATTTATATAATTGAATAGGAAAGATACGATATTCATTGCGACAAATCTGAAGATAGTGCAAATTCTAGGAATACAACTCTTGTTGTTCCATTCAGTTGATCTACGTGTTATTCCGTTAAGGCGCAGGATATTGTTCCGATAACATTGATATTATTCCGATAAAGGGGTATAATAAGTGACAACTGGAGGGATAATTTATGTTTATGACAGCAAAACAAGCTGCTGAAAAGTGGGGTATTTCGGATAGACGAGTACGAGTTCTCTGCTCTGATGGGAAAATTCCCGGAGCCTATCAAGAAGGACGAGGATGGAAAATTCCTATTGATGCTGATAAACCCGCGGATGGACGTTATAAATCAAAAGAAAGCATTCTATTACAAATTGATCGCAAAAAAAAGGAACTGGATAGTAGAAGACCTTTGACTGAAGGCGAAGTTGCAAGGCTGAATGAAGAGTTCGTTGTGGAATACACTTATAATTCAAATGCGATTGAGGGTAATACACTTACTTTAAGAGAAACGGATTTGGTACTAAGAGGTCTTACGATTGATCAGAAACCTTTAAAAGACCATATGGAAGCAGTTGGGCACAAGGAGGCATTTAACTATGTAAGTGAACTTGTGAGAGATCATGTCCCCATCAGTGAACACATCATAAAACAGATTCATTATCTTGTGCTTGCTGACAAAACAGAAGACCGTGGTGTATATCGCAGAGTACCTGTTCGTATTATGGGCGCACAGCACGAACCAGTTCAGCCATATCTGATTGTGCCTAAGATGGAGCAACTTTTGGAGGGTTATGCAGAGCTCGATGAGCATATTGTAACGAAGCTTGCCAGATTTCATATTGAGTTTGAAAGAATCCATCCGTTTATTGATGGGAATGGAAGAACAGGTAGACTTTTAGTAAATCTGGAACTAATGAAGGCGGGATATCCACCTATTGATATTAAGTTTATAGATAGGATTCAGTATTATAACGCATTTGATGAATATCATGTAAAGCATAACATTTCCGCAATGGAAAATTTATTTGCTGGATATATCAATACGCAATTGGATTTATATCTAAAAATGTTGTAAAATCGCTGAACTGAGCTTGCCTATGTTAAGTTCTGTATCGGAGATGCACTACTGTCATCGGCAATACGACAGAGTATCAGATTTCAGAAATCAATCAGCGCTTAGAAGAAAAGCAAAAAGAACTATTCTGTATAAGTTTTGTGGTTCCCTTGGTGAATTTATGATAGATTAATCTGTAGATGCACTATAAAAACGTAATATACAAAAGGAGAAGATAAAAATGAATTTGAATGAAAAAGACTCAAGAAGATTTTATAATATTTGGTTTAACTTATTGGACTATACTAATGATAAATACAAGGTAGCACCTAATATAATTGACCTTTCTCATGCAAATAATATTAATCCAAATGATATAGCTCCTATAAGAAATAAACTTTGGTCTGATAAATCTATCTTAGAAGAAGTAATTTCTGCAAACCCTTTTAATTTTTCGCAATCAGATATATTAATTATAGATAGTTGGAAAAATTGTATTTCAGATAAGTTTATATTGATTAAACATCTTAAAAAATATAGTGTTTTTTTAAATGACAAAAATATATACGGCGTAATAGGAATTATAAGCTCTATTGATGAAATGTTTCCGGCGAATTTTTTACCGTTATTAGTTGAAACAGTATTATTACCTTTTGAGGGAAAAATTATATATGACAGTTTATTGATGCCTCATAAAATAAATTTTGGTCCTGGTGCCAGAAAAGGATTTCTGGAAGAATACCGTAATCTTAAAAGGCAATACGGAATTATTAGTAGTCTTTAATTAATCATATTAAGGATACTTGTAACAACATAAGAGTCGCGGCTGGACATATGTTGAGATATTAGGAAGATTAGCATAGTTTAAGAAATTTCAAAAAATGTCAAAGGCAGAGGACTAAATGTATAGTTTATCTGCCTGTCAGATTATTATGTGAGGTTTTGCAATGAAAATAATTTAATGATTTCAGCAGGTTCAGATTGCCACGGTGGATTTAATAATAGGATTTTAGGTATTTCAAAAGTTGGTATAGATAAAATTAAGGTTGGGATAAAATTATGTAGAAAAGGAAAGTGGGGTGAGTGGATATGAATAAGTGGGAAAATGCAACTGATTATTTTTCGGAGGATGCCAGACATTATAAGAATACTTATCTGGAAATCAGTGAAGTATATGATGAAGAGGTCGAAGTGAGTTTATTCTCTTCTAAAGAGGATCCATATGAAATATATTTTTCATATGGCAGATTTTATGGCATTATTTATGCCGATGCGGAAAATGCTGTTGCGAAACGTGAAGAAGTAAAAAAAGAACTTGAAAAGGAATATCATAATCATAAGGAACCAACAAATGAATTTATAAATGAATTTGCGAGAAAACACGAGGTGTGTATGCCTAACGATATCCTATTTGATGCATCATCTTTATTTGATTTCTAAAGGAAACAAGATAGGGGGACTGTGACAATGTCTTAGAATCAACTGTCTAAGGTGCTTACTGCTATTGCAAATGCTCCCGTAGATCCTAAACTAAATATTCAGTTCTCCGTAAAAGATAAGGCTGCGGTAAATGAAGAACTTTTAGTTAGTGCTACAGAAAATGCAAAACGAAAAGTAGATATTCTTACATAAGCATTTAGAAATGTAGAACAAAGTGACCATAAAGAACATTATTTAGTCTCCAGATTAAGGAAAACTAACTATTTTATTCCAGAACTTTTGAGGCAAGAAAGATACAATGAAGAGAAGTAAAGTATTCTTGCGGGTAAATATCTCGAAGATAAATTTCTTGGTTTACTCATAATAACAATCAATCAATTAATTAATTAATTTGAGGTAAGAATGAATGAGTATAAAATTTGATCCAAATAACGTCATTATTAAACTCTGCATGAGTGGGATGCAGTTAGAGGAAAGTGGAAACAGTGAGGGTGCAATCACGATGTTTAATAAAGCATGGCACGAAGCAACGGACGAATATGAAAGATTTATCGCAGCTTATCATGTAGCTCGTCTACAAAAGAGTATGGCAGACAAATTAAAATGGATGGAAACATCTCTAAAGTGTGCACTAAAAATAAATGATGATAATGTTAAGAGTGCATACTCAATATTATATTTAAACATTGCCAAATGTTATGAGGAGTTGGGTGAATCTGATAATGCAAAAAGAAATTATGACTTGTCAAATTCATATAAGGGTGTGCCTTCTGATGAAGGTCCATTTTATCATGGGACAAAGGCAGATTTGCAGGTTGGTGATTTCCTAACAGCGGGTGGAAATTCGAATTACAAACTTGGGCTTAAAATGAACCATATTTATTTCACTGCTAATGTCAACGGAGCAGGTCTTGCAGCAGCATTAGCTAAAGGAGAAGGAAGCGAACACGTTTATATAGTAGAACCAACAGGTGAAATTGAAAACGATCCAAATGTTACTGACAAAAAATTCCCTGGTAACTTAACGCGTTCTTATCGCTCACAAGAACCTTTAAGAATTATTGGTGAAGAAATAGAGAGGACGAAACTGACAACTACTAAGCGACGAGAATGGCATGAAAATTTAGCTAAAAACAAAGGCGAAATTATTAACTAACATATTTAATGGTGTAATAGTTGAAGTTCGATATGTTCCAGCCTACCAATAGAGCTAAAAACGCAGTGAACATTGGGAAGAAGAATTTGTAAGAAATTAAGTAAACAAGGGTTTCATATTATATGCTATGACAATAGAGATGTTGGCAAGTCAATTACTTACGAATATGGATATCCAAAGTATATTTTTGAGGATTTGACCGATAATTATTATATTAGAGGAGAAAAATATAATGAACTATAATGAGTTTATGAAAGTAGTTGAAGAAAAACTATTTATTATGTCTGAAGAAGAGAAAACAAAATGGATATACAATAAAGCACGAATAGCAAAAGAACATGAAAGAAGCGGACTCCTTAATTCTTTAGGCGAGGAACCAGATTATGATCCAATTATTTATGAAAAAAACAAGATAGAAAATTGGTGTGAAAAGATAGAAGAAGGAGACATCTATTTTGAATGTAGTGGTTATGAAGAGTATGGTGAAAATTATTGGGATGGTGACTATGCATATGATTATTATGACCCTTTTGATATAGTAGAAGACCTCTACGATGCATTCCAAATGGCAGAAGATTTATTATATCAAAAGCGATATCAAGAATCTCAAAACCTAAATAACCTCCTTCTTAATTTGACATTTATTGTATCAGATAGAGATACTGTTGATTGGAATGAATTAGATTTTGAAGAAGTTGTAGATGAAATATGGACAAACTTTAACTACGAGAGAGTTGTCCTGAATCTTATGTATGCAACCTATCAAATCACAAAAGGGAAAGATAGGTTCCAGTCCTTGTATAGTTATCTTATATGGAATAAAAGTAAGAATATAAAAATTGAGGATATATTTCGTATAGGACCAGAAGAACTAAAAGATATAGACTCTTTCATGGAGGAATGGATATCATTCCTTATAGATACAGATGGGGATAGGGCAGCAGAATTATTATTAGAAGCATGCTTATATAAGGGCATAGATTACTTATGTGAAATTGCTAGAACAAAGTATTTGAGACACCCCATTTTATTTAAATATGCATGTGAAGATTTGTTAAGTCAAAATAAGGATGTTGAGTGTGAGAAATTAGGATTAGAAGCTGTTGATTTATTGTCTGAGAATTTAATCATCCGAGGAGAGATAGCAGATTTAACTGCTATAGCTGCAATAAATCTTAAACACTATGATATAGCCGAAAAATGTTATGAAGCATCATTTTATTCTAAGTCCTCATTAAATAACTATCTAAGATTATTCCAAATATCTAACTATGAAAATATAACAAAGAAGGCAGCAAAACATGTGGAAAAGCTATCAGAAGATGATACAGGTGGATTTAATAATATAAATAAACAAATAAATATAAATACACTTTCTAGGAATCATAAAGACATTATAAGATTTTTTAACGGGGAATTTGACTATATATATGATATATACATAAAAGAAAAATATTCACTGGGTTGGACTACAAGATTTAAAGGTATAGTAATACCACTTTTCATTTTATTATTAAATAAAGATAAAAAATCTACAAAAGCTATAGAGAAACTTGTAGAAGGAATTATTTATAGATTAGAATTTGTAGGAGAAGATGTAGATTTCCTTGATTTATTTTTAAACTGGAGGGAAAAACAAGTTTTAACCGAAGAACAATATGAAAAATATATATCATGGTTAAAAGATGAGACGGATAAAAGAACAGAAGGAGTTGTAGGAGGATGTTATAGAAATAGCTACTATAAAGCAGCAGTACTTATAGCATCTTTGGGGGAAACATTAGAGTCTAATGGAATGACAAATGGCAGAGCAATTATAATCGAGCATTACAGAAAGGCACATTCTAGAAAGAGGGCTTTTAAAGCAGAATTTGAATTATTAAATAAGTAATATAAAATATAATAGTCAAACGAAATATAGACTTATACCACAAGTTTACTAAATAGAAATTTAGAGGGAGGTTTGAGGCATTGCAAGAGCAGGGATTTACAAAAAGAGACTGGACGCTTTTCAGGAATAAAATTGCTGATTGGCAGGAATCATATATGGATAGGCTCAATAAGGAATATATAGAACTATTAAGTGAAGACTCTAATCCATCAGAAAAGTTTTGGGGTCTGGACAAGAGAATAAAGAAAGATAAGAATAAGGCTGGCGTTCAATTAGAAATGAGTCGATCAAAATTTATTTATAACATTATTTCTCTTATAAGTGAAGGTGCGATTAGCTTTGAAGATCTCGAAGAGTTCAGTGATGAGCTGAAGGAAACTGTAAGTGTCTTTATTGAGAGATAGTTTAGATACAAATTCTAATTTATAAAGATAACCATGATATTATAAGGAGCAAAAATGTAATACATAATTGGTGATTTAAATTTTTTTCAATGTCAAAACGAAGTGAATATACTAAATAATGCTGTAAGGTTGGATTCAATGATAAATGAGTCAATTGAAGAATACTTATAATAAGAGAAGGTATATGTGTTTTAGTCAATCTAAAAAATAATTATATAGAGGTGATGTTATGAAAAGATTTATATTGGCTGTTATCTTTGTTGCTTTAATGAGCTTCATGATTGTGGGCTGTACAAAGCAAAATTCTTCTGATAAAGATTCCGGGCTACCGAAAGTAACAAATCCGCAGGAAGTTCTCGATGAAGAATTTATAGAATATCAAGGAAAGGTGGCTACAATTACAGAAGAAACAGTTTTAAAAAGACCATATGTGATTACAACAGATGAAAATAACAATCAAATATATCAGGAGTTAGAAAATGAAGATTTTTCTCTATATAAAAATGATATGGTAATTGTGATTGAAGAAAATGATATGGAATGTAGAATTGTGCAGGCATTTGGGGATATTCCACGTATTCGTGGAACAGTTGAAAAAGATAAACTGAGCTATGACAAATCAATTTTTATCGATAATGCAAATCAAGCTATTGTTAACGATGCAATGAGTTATGATGCCGTTGATGGTAACGAAAAAGGAGTGCAGTATGGAGTGGGCATAATATTAGAGCGAAGGGGAGAATGGGTAAGAATGTCTATACCTATGCAAGAGTCGGATCTTTGGTTTAAAATGGAGAATTTATCTTATGACTTTGATACATCAGTAATCGACATAAAATACTAATTATAAGGCAGCAGGAACGAAAATATGGAGGTACTTCCATGATAGAAAAGCCATGAGTTTAAAGGCAAAGATTAGAAATTTAGCAAAAGAAAAAGATATGTCGGCCCAAGTTATATTGCAGAATTATATGTTTGAAAGATTTAATATTACAGACTCTCTCTACGAAAGGTAGTTGATAACTCAGCTACCTTTTTTCTAAGTAGAAATAAACCATTATATGAGAGGAGCGAAAAAAATATGATGATAGCTATAGCTCTGGGAATTAAATAGTAGGGAGTATTATAGAGGAGATATTAATTAGAAAGTAAATACCAGAAGTTTTTTACTTTTGATAATATGATATCTGATGTTAGTATATAGGTATGGACACTAAATAAAATTTTTAATAAACTAAACCTAAGGAAGTGATATAGGTATGAAATTTAAAGGAACATATATTAAAACAAAGTCAAAGAATATATTTTCACTAATTTTTTTGATGTTCATTGCCTATGTTTTTATCATTAATGTATTTATACCAATATATAAGTATTTTAATCCACCACTGACAGTGAGAGAATTTACAAAAGAAAAAGCGCTTGAAGATTATGATTTTCTATGGGAGAAATTAGAGACCAGGTATCCATATTTTGGTGTAGCAGAAAGGAAATTAGGGATTGATGTTGAAGACATCAAAAAAATATATCGAAAGAAGATTGAAGAAAGAAATCAGATTGACATTAAAGTATTCTATCAAATAATTAACGAGGCATTAAATGAAATGAATTATATTGGACATCTAATGGTTTTTGATGCAAATGCATTTTTCAGGCTTAAATATGTTTTAGACTTAGAGGATGAAGTTGTGGAGGATTTTAATCTAACAAACCAGCTTCAGGCTCTTGAAGATGAGAGGGCATTAGAAAGTTATGGATATATGAAGAATGGGTTTCCGTTACATATTCTTCAAAAAATTCTCTTTTGGAACATTGGTTCAAATATTAGAACATCTAATGTGGGTGAAAAAACAGCTTTTCTCGAGGTGTTTTATCCTTCTGTAAAAAATGAAAAAAGAGAATCACAATATTTATTGGATTACTTTAACAAACTTGAAAAGCAAGGATATAGACATTTGATTATTAGATGTCATGCAAATGATAGTGGAGATTCTTATTGGATGAACAATATTGTAGCTCCGAATATAGATGAAGTTAAGACATTGCATACTAAATTCTTTATAAAAAATGATGGCTGGGTAAAAAACTATTACCAAGACTTGGGTGTTGAGGTTATTGAACAAATAGATTTTGAAAGATATCCTAATCTAAATCTTGAGGATGCACAGCAATTTGGTGGTTATATTGAAAGTGAAATAAGTATTCAACCTCTCTTTAAAAAAAAGGTGTTTTCAGGGAAAATTTACCTTTTAATAGATTCGGAAACTTTTTCTTCAATAGAAGCATTCGCACAGTTTGCAAAAGGTACCGGGTTTGCAACTTTAGTGGGACATCAAACAGGTGGAGATGGATATAATGGTGGAACACCAATGATGACGGCGTTATCTCATTCGGGATTGGTTTTTTTTTATAGGATGGGATACGGAATAAATGAAGATGGATCAAGTAATGTTGAGTTTGGAACTTCGCCTGATGTTGTCGCAGGGGTTTCTGAGACTCCGTTACAGGCTTGTTTACGCTGGATAAATGAAGAAAATTAATAGAAACAATAACAAGAGACAAGTCAATATGATGGCAAATAAGATTATAAGAAAGAAGACCTTATCAAAGAAACTTAATAAAAGAAGTTAAAAAATGAAAAAATTTAGGAATTCGATTTAATTTAGAAAACATTTGATATAAGGAGGATATAAAGGTACTATGAAACCAGTTTTAGGAGAAGATTTGATTTATGAAATTCTTTCTGTTGTAGAGGAGATTCCGAGGGGTAATGTTGCTACATACGGACAAATTGCAAGGCTAATCGGTAGAGATAAAAACGCAAGACTTGTTGGAAAGGTTCTCAGCAGGGCAGAATATTATGGGGATTATCCTTGTCATAGAGTAGTTAACCACGCCGGTAGACTGGTACCAGGATGGATTGAACAAGCCGACTTGCTTCTAAATGAGGGTATTCCTCTGAAAGATAAAACCCATGTTGATTTAAAGAAATGTCAATGGGACTGCTGAATTCCATAGATATAAAGCTTTGGGAAAGCCACCTCAAGAATATCGTAATGCTGCTACGATATGTAACAGATTAATTCTATTTATGTGTACTTCAAGTAAATTAGAAGGAGTGAATATTTTGATTGGATCTAATAAAAACAAACTTTATCCAAATGAAAATATAAAGACAGTTTGCTATATAAGCAATTTTCCCAAAGCTAACTTCAGAAGTCGACTTAGAGCAGTTAATGAAATAATTTAAACATCTCCTTGACTTCACATTCTACAAGGTGTAAAATAAAATCAATACTACACGATGTAGAATTGAAGGAGTGAGTTAATTGAAAGTAATAAAGATTTCAGACGCAGAATATGAAATAATGAAGATTATTTGGAATGAAGATGAAGAAGTTACTACAGCAGATATAATTGAAAAGCTTGGAGAAGATAACTTTTGGAAACATACCACTATACTTACCTTAGCAAAACGTTTAGTAGATAAAAATGTACTAAAGGTAAGAAAAGAGGGTAGGGTTAATTATTATTCCCCTAAAATTAGTAGAGATGAATATAAATCTTATCAAGCTAATGGATTTATTGATGATATGTATGGTGGTAGTATAAAATCTCTGGTAGCATCACTATATGATAATAAAAAAATCGATGAGGATGATTTAAAAGAGTTAAAAGACTGGATTAGGGGGTTATAGTATGAAAGTTCTAAATATGGTATTTAACATATCTATTGTGGGAAGTATTATGTTTTTCATGTTTACACTTTTAAAACCTATAACTAAGAAACACTTTAATTCATCATGGCATTATAAAATGCTTATTTTAGTCTTAACTTTTTTTATTATACCAGTAGATAATTTTATAAAATTACCTATAAACCCAATATCTAATGTTTCTGACTTAGAAATTAGGGAATCAACAGTTCCAGGAAACATAAATAAGAAAGAAGAGATAAAAGGAATAGAAAATAATACAAAGGTAGAAAAAGAGGCACCAGAGTATAAAATAGAGGATAATCTAACAAGCAAAGACGTTAATCAGATTCAAACAGAAAATCAAGATTTTCAAAATATAGAACTAAATATAAATCAATATAAAGATATAATCAAATACATTTGGATTATCGGTGCAATTGCTTTACTCCTATTAAAAGTTATACCCTATATAAGGTTTAAATCATCCATTTTAAGAGATAGTAGGGTGGTGAAAGAAGAGGACATTGTAAGACTATTTAATATATGTAAAGATGAATTGAATTTGAATGCAAAGGTAGAACTAAGAACTTGTAATACTGTCGGTTCTCCGATGTTAATAGGCATATTTCATCCTATAGTACTTATCCCAGGAATTGACGAAGATTATAAAAGACTGAAGATGATATTCCTACATGAACTCAATCATTATAAAAGAAAAGATATTATAATAAAGGTCTTTGCCATTTTTATAAATGCAATCCATTGGTTCAATCCATTTGTTTATATATTGCTAAAAGAAGTAGATAAATACTGTGAATATTCCATAGATGAAAAAGTAGTAGAAGAAATGGATCTTGATGATAGAAAATATTATGGAGGAACCATTTTAAGTTTGATAAATAGCTCCATGTTAAAGAAGTCTTCCCTTACAACAGCTATGGGAAGTAATGGCAAACAATTAAAAACTAGATTAGAAAATA
>DAIUFH010000039.1:0-19068 GCA_036844705.1 Tissierella sp. | reverse complement strand
TCCAATCAGCTATATCGGGTCTTTCAATTATAGTTATACCATTAACACTTGTACTTTTACTTGTTTCAGTTCCTGTTAGGAGTTTGGCATCTTGAAAACATAGCATTTTTAATAATTCACTAAGTAATACACCCATTGCAGCACCCCTTTTTTCTCCTTATACTCTTTATATTCGGCAAAAAAATAAAATATCCTTTTATTACTGTCCAAATTTTGAAATACTAATATAAATAAGAGCCACAAATTTACGCATTTGCAGCTCCCTTGATTACTCTTATTTCCACATCATGTTTTTCAACTTTACTATCTATAATGTCCACCTTTTTATCAATTTCCGTACATTTTTCATATGTTAGATGATATCCATCAAATAGTGCTTTGAAATTCTTGTCCATTTTATCTTCAAGCCTAGCAATATCCTGTTTAGTTGCCATTATAGATTCAACGTTATCAAATCTATCATCCATTCGGTCGAGTCTGCCATCCATTTGGTCAAACCTATCATCCATTTGGTCAAGCCTGCCATCTATTTGATCAAATCTATCATCCATTCGGTCAAGTCTTCCGTCCATTTTGTCAATCTTGGTGTTTAAGTCAATATAAAGCTTTTCTAGTAGGTCATAAATTTTTTCATCCATATAATAACCCCCATTAAATGTTCTTTATCTAAATTATAACACTAAGAACATTTGTTTGCAACCTTATTTTTATTTTCTTCTATTTTCTCTGTGTTCTTCTTTAATTTTTTCTAATAGTTCAGGCATATCATATAATTTTTTTACAAATTTAATAACAATCTCTGAACCATTTAAAATGGCCTCATGGGTTTTATCTGATTTAATAGCATTGGCAAATTCTACTGTATGGGTGCCACAATCTTCGCCTATGCTTATATATGGATGAAAAGCCGGACATATATAATCAACATTTCCAATATCAGAAGATCCACCTGTGATATTACTTAAGTCAACTGTTTCAATCCCTTGCTCTTTAAATAATTCCTCTAAGATTTCGTCACCAGTTATTTTTCTGGATAATTCATCATATTTTTCTCCAACTTGAGTAATTTTTAACTCAGTTCTAGTAGCCAATGCAGCTGCTCTTGCACAATCCATTACCCATGGGGTTATTTCATTAAGATAATCTCTACTTTTGCTTCTTACACAAAACTCTGCTAATGTATAATCTGGAACTATATTGGAAGCCTTTCCTCCATCCTTGATTATACCATGAATTCTTGCATCATCCCTTACATGCTGTCTCATCATATCAACTGCATCAAAGAACAATCTCATGGCATTTAAAGCATTTCTTCCCTCCCATGGAGTTGCTGCAGCATGTGCTGGGTGACCGCTAAATTCAAAATCATAGCAATCTAGAGCAAGAGTTCCACTATATACATAGCTTTTATTATTCATATGCATCATTATGGCAAAGTCATAATCATTAAACACCCCATGGTTTGCCATAAAAGCTTTGGCTCCCCTCATTTCTTCATCAGGAGTTCCTATTATATCTATCTGAGCATCAATGCTATCCTTCATTTCATTTAACACTAATGCGGCCAACAGGCTTATGGATCCACTAGCGCAATGTCCACAGGCATGACCTAGTCCACGAAGTGCATCATATTCTACTAGAATTGCAGCCTTTCTTGACTTGCCCTTATTGATACTTGTTTTAAATGCTGTAGCTAAACCTGCAAATGGGTACTCTACTTCAAATCCATTTCTCGTTAACAGCTCCACTATTCTCTTTGATGTTTTGTATTCCTCACTGCCTATCTCCGGATTATCAGCTAGGTAATCATTCAGCTCCAATATCTGATTTGCATATTTATCTATTAAACTTTTGTACATGTATATCACTCCTCCTACCAACTTATGTCTATTATATCTTCAATAAATTAATGTAGCAAGATAAAAGGAGTGGATATACTATAGTTTATCTATGATAAGAATCCCAATAAAGCCGAGGCAAGAATTAACATAAATGCTCCACCTAATCTTGACGATATTTGCGCAAATGGCATTAAATGCATTCTATTTGATGCTGATAATACAGCAACATCACCAGTTCCCCCCATATTTGCCATACAAAGTCCACCTGTTATAGCAGCTTCTATTGGATAGAATCCTAGAAGTTTGCCTACAAAGCCCGATCCAATTATTGCTCCAATTACTGTTACGGTTACAAGCGCCAAATAAGTTGGTGTAAAAGCTGCCGCAACTTCTGCCAAATTGGTATAAGAAACACCTATTCCGACTAATAATGTAGGCGTCAAGTTTACCATTATAAATTGGAACCATTGAAAACATGCTATTTCATATTTTCTAGGCATAATACCAATAGCTTTTACTACAGCCACTGAAATAATCATAAGTGCATAAGCATGTAGAGGTATAAATTTACCTAATATTCTTCCCCATGCAAAGAATGTTGTTGAAAGCAACAATCCTATTCCCATGTAAACTAAATTTATTTCAGCGTTATCCTCAGTGCTTTCTTCCGGATCTTCTTGATTTACCATCAACTTACCATTGCCTGAGAATTTAGGTCTACTCTTACCAAATCTATCTAGTAAACCACCAGCTACTATTGAAAGTGCATTGCCTAATGCCACGGCAGGTACCATCATAGATAAGACAGTACCCGGGTCAGTCTTCATACCTTCACCAAATATTTGTGATAGGGGTACTGCACCAGCACCCATTCCACCACCCATTATTGGAATAGCAACAAAAAGCACCGCTTCCTTTGCACCAAATCCTAATATCGCACCAAGTATACCTGTTAAACCAACTGCTACAATTACCCCACCCAAAATACATGGTAAATACCTAACTGCTGCCTTTATAAGTAATTTTCTATCCATTCCTAATATACTTCCCGTTATAAGTGACGCTATATAAAAATCTAAGAATCCTTCTGTTGTCATAAAATTATCCATAATTGTAATTGCTGATTCAGGTAACAATTTGAAGGTAACAATAGCTGCTGAACCAAAGATTACTATAATAGGTCCCCCACCTAAAAAATCCTTTATCCCTGGTGTTTTATTTCCTATTTCATTGAATATTGCACCTATTACCATCATAAGTGGATAGGCACCTATCATTCCTTTTGGTAATACCCCTATATAAGCAGCAGTTAGAACTAATACTGTAATTATTGCAAACATACCTATAGACATACCCATTATTGTATATCCATCTTTTTTTTGTAAACTAATAGTTGATTGCCCCATATTTATACCCCCAATACTTTTATATTTCTTGCTACTCCCGACTCTATTGATGCTTTTTTATTGATTTTTTGGAGTATATTTGTATACGTTTTCCCAATTCTTACATATAGCTTCACATGGTTCTTTCAATGCATCTTGAAAACTTAATTCAGCATTATCCACCTCCTTGTTTTGATTAAATCATATATTAATTAATCATTTTTTAGAATATTTAAATAATATACTTAAAATTAAATTAATAAAAAAAATATTGATAACTTTATAACATGCAAAGTCACCAATATTTTTTCTACTATCCTCAGCTTAATTTATCTTAATAATATTTATTTCTTCATCTTCTTATATAAATACAATGGACGACCAACGGAACCATATTCTATTTCTTGAATTACATATCCTATTCTATCTAGATAATCCATATATCGCCTAACTGTAGCCTTTGTTAGACCTAACTCTTCAGATAATTCCTCTACACTTAAAAATTTGTCTGCCTTTTTTTCTATAACAGAAATAACCCTTTTTAATGTAAGTCTATTCAACCCTTTCTGAATAGTTTCATCTGGTAAGTTAATTCTAGATATCAACAACCTATCTATATCACTTTGGCTTATTTTATTATCTTTACTTAATGTATATTGTCTTGATTGATAATTTTCTAATGACTTCTTTAATCTTTCATACTCAAATGGTTTTATAAGATAATCTATGACACCATATTTGAGTGCTTCATCAATTTTTTCAACCTCCGCAGAAGCAGTTACCATAATAACGTCACATTTTGCTTGTATTCTACGTACTTCTTTTAAAATTGAAATCCCATCACCTTTTGGTAAATAGATATCAAGTATTACTAAATCAACCACTCGTTTTTTTATATATGATATAGCTTCAATTTCATTCTTTGCTATACCTATAACTTGAAATCCATCTACACTGCTAACATAATTTTTATTAATTTGAGCTACCATTGGATCATCTTCCACTATTAATACCTTAGTCATATGTATCCTCCTTCGGTATAGATATTTTAAAAGTTGTTCCTTTATTTATTTTTGAAGTAACTTTTATTTCTCCGGATAAACTACTAACCTTTTCTTTTACCAATGATAGACCTATCCCTCTATTTCCTGAATTTGTACTAAACCCTCTTTCATATATCTTATCTAAATACTTTTCCTCTATTCCAACACCATTATCCTCAACTACAAACTCAGTAATATTATCTATATTATTAATAGTAAAAAAAACCTTCTTTTCCGATTTAACATCTTTTGCAGTAGCATCAAACGCATTTTCTATCAAGTTACCCAATATAGTTACAATGGCGGTAGTTTTATTTTTATCATTATATTCTTTCATATGAGTTTCAATTGAAATATCAAAGACAATACCTAGTTCATTTGCTCTACTTACTTTACCTAATATCAACCCAACAATAATTGGATCCTTTATTTTTTTCATCAATGATAATGTAATTTGTTCTTTACTATCTTTAATACCTAAAATGTATGTTTTAGCTTGCTCAATATCACCCATTTGAATTAAACCTAAAATCACATGTAATTTATTTAAAAACTCATGAGAATTAGATCGTAAAGCTTGTACTATTTCGTTGTACCCAGTGATTTCCTCAGCAAGTCGAGTAACCTCAGTCTTGTCTCTAAAAGATGCAATAACCCCAATTACTTCCTCCTTCTTGTTGATTGGAACAATACTCAATACTATATCTATGCCGTTTACATGTCTTTCTTTTTCAATTTCGGAAACTCCAGTCACCAACACCTCTTCAAGACCGCTATTAGGAAATATATCATATATCTTTCTTCCGATTGTATTAGTGTCTGATACCTTCAGTATATCCTTGGCAGAATCATTAATCATTGTAATATTCTTGTTTTGATCAATGGATATAATCCCCTCTTGAATAGCCTTTAGCATACTGTATTTCTCAGTGTACAACCTGCTTATTTGGTCAGGCTCTAGACCCAATAGGCTCTTTTTAATCATATTGGTAAATAATATGGCACCTATTAACCCTAATAATAAACCTCCAAAGGAATATATGATTATATCTCTTACTGCTTCAGATTGAATGGCAGCAATTTCTTCTAACATAGTACCAACCATTATAAATCCTATCTGTTTCCCTTCAGAATTAATTATTGGTGCAAAAGCCCTCAATGATGGCCCTAATGTTCCTGTTGCTTCAGAAATGTAGCTCTCACCCGTTTCAATAACGCGCCTTTCATCACCACCAACAAAATACTCTCCAAGTCTATCTATATTTGGATGTGCAAATCTTTTTCCATCCATATTTGCTACAACAATCATATCCTGATCCTCAATTAAACTTAATTGGCTATAAGTAAAATTTTGTATAATCCCTTCAGGATCTTCACTTTCTAAAATCTCACTAAAATATGGAAAGTTACTAATAATAATAGCTGTATTCATATTTTTAGAGCCAATCATATCCTTCAGATTATTTCTTGCCCAAGCAGTAAAGAATATTGAAATAAATACGACAGAAGTAACAACTATAATAAAAGTAAAAATCATCATTTTGGTTCTAAGACTAAATCTTATTTTTTTCATTATAATCACCTTACTCACAAATCCATTAAATATCAGACTATCTCAAATTATATTGACTATTAGGACGTAGTTTTTTTATATTTCCTGTCTTGGAAACCGTTTTCTATATACATTATACAATATATTGTTACTATTTACAGTGTTTTAAATTGTGTAAAATCGAAAAATGATAAAAATACACACTCACGGTTTCGGAGATGAATAATTCTATAGCTCATTCCAGACAAAAATCCTACATCTTTCAATTCCCTTAGTGGTCTATCTTTAGGGACATGAAAGCTGCTTAACGGATTTTTATCTTCCATTCACTAAGAATTATAGTCACTCCTGCAAATGTTCCCTTAGGATTTTTATCATTTTTCTTTATCTGCTGTGATTAACTGTGAATATAACAATACATTCATTGTAATTAAAAATAAAAAACCTACCCCTCTTTTCTAAGATTTATTAAAGTAGTATAATATAAATCTGAATATAAAAGAAGGTAGGCGTCAAATGAAAAAAGTATTGAATTATATAATTTTAATAGGTCTTTTTGGAGTTACTTTATGGATTATATTGAATGAAAATTATATTGGAAATCTTCCAGCATTAATAAAGAATACAAATAAGTTTTACCTCTTAATGTCCTTTCTATGTTTAGTGATATATTGGCTTTGTGAAGCTTATATTATTTACGCTATGAAGAGGACATTAAATATTAAAGGTAGCTATATGAAATCTTTAAAGGTAACCATGATTGGACAGTATTATAGTGCTATTACCCCATTTTCAACTGGAGGGCAACCTGTTCAAGTATACTCTTTAGTAAGTGAAGGGGTACCTGTGGGAAAAGCTACATCCATTTTTATCAACAAATTTTTAATATTTCAGGTAGTAGTTATTTCTTATTCCATAGTTATGCTGATTTTTAGATTTAAATTCTTAATGGACAAAATCCTCTTAGGAATACCATTTATTGTTGTAGGTTTCCTATTGAATCTTTTAGTATTGTTTGTAATATTTGGATTCTTCTTAAATGAGAAACTAGTTAAGGGCCATTTAAAGAAACTTGTTGCTCTTGGACATAAATTGAAGATAGTTAAGGATACCCAAAGTGCAGAAGAAAAGTTAAATAAAAGCTTAAGTGACTACAAAAATAGTATTAATGAAATGAGAAGCAATAAGAAATCCACTATTGAATTAGTAATTATATCTATAATACAATTGACCTTTAGCCTTGGAATTACCTATTTTGTATATCGTGCTGTGGGATTAAAGGGGGCCCATTTCTACGATGTAATTGCTCTACAGGCATTACATTATATGGCTGTGTCTTTCATGCCCACTCCCGGTACTGCAGGTGCAGCCGAAGGTGGATTTTATATGATATTTAATGCAATATTTCCTAAGAATATAATGAACTTTGCTTTACTTGTTTGGAGATTTATAGATTATTATTTAAGACTCATTATTTCAGGAAGTATAACTCTAATCGACTTTATTCAAAAGAAATTCAACAGGCTCGCTGGGGACACTCCTCAGTGAGCCTGTCTCAATGATTTTATTTTGCTCTAATAACTTCTATATCATAACCATCAGGATCTGTTACGAAATAGAATCCTGGGGGATTTCCTGGTAGCCCTGATAAATCAGTAACCTCATAACCCATATCCATATGTCTATGTCTTGAGATTTCCAAATCCTCTACCGAAACAGCCAAATGACTGTATCCGTCACCTATTACATAAGGCTTTTGAGGATTGTAATTATAGGTTAATTCCAATTCATATTTCCCATCAGCATCACTAAGAAAAACCAGTGTAAATTCATCCTCTGGAAAATCCTTTCTTCTTGTCTCTACTAGCCCCAATGCTTCCCTATAAAACCTCAATGACTTCTCTAAATCCATAACCCTAATACAAGTATGCAGAAATTTGTATTCCAAAAATATCCCTCCTATTTTAACTCGAGATTCTTCATAATTTTATTATATATCTAACATACCCACTTTTCATGCATTAAAAAACAATATTTGTGGAATAATGCAATTATTACATGAGGAGTGGTAAAATGAAAAGAATAAAAAAACATATTTCAGTTGTACTTTTTATTGTAATCTTAATCACAGTATATAGGAATTTAAACAAGATTAAATTAGGCTTAAGTCTTTTACATACAAAACAATCATCACACGTTGTGGAAAACCCCTTAGAAAATATAATTCAAGAATCCAATACTGTGGATATTTATGTAAAGAATGAGGATAATGAAAATAATGAAAGATCAAGTGAGTCAATTAAAAGTGAAAAAAATGATGTTATAGAAGTTGAGAAAGATATAGTACTAGATGCAGATACTCATATAGAGAATGATTTAATCATTCATCCAGAGGAAAATATTGAAAAACAAGAAAATGATAAAAAAAATTATAATAAACTAATATCAGAATACAAAATCCAGCTTAAGAAGTTTGAAGAGGATTTGGAGAAGGATTTATTGTTGATAATTGATACTGCTCATAACGACTATATATCCGAAAAGTATACCAAATCCAGTTTTGCAAACAAGTATCTAAATATCGGAGCAAATTTTGAGTTAAAATCCGATAGTAAATTTTATTTATTGTTGAATGATTTTGAAAATGAGCTTAAGGAAAATTCATATGATACTATTATAATTAAAGAGGTCGAGAAATATTATCTATCTCTGAAGCAGCAAATGAAGAACGATATCATTAACACGATGAAACTTGATACCGCTTTCTTTATTGCGCCTTTTTAGTAGCCTGAACACTTTGCTTCAAAGCTTCCATTAAATCTATAACATTTGTTCTTGATACTTCTTTCAATTCCACTATTTCCTCGCCATTTATCTTTTGTTGTATTGCTTCCTTCAATCTTTCTGTATATGTGTCCCTATACAATTCAGGCTTAAATTCACTTGTCATGTTGTTAATAAGCATCTTTGCCATGTCCAATTCAGCAGGGTTTACCTCTACATTTGCATACCCTTTAGGAATAGCTTTTATTTCTTCTAGAAAATACATGGTTTCTATAACAAGTCCCTCCTTAGCAGGTCTGATAGTTACCATAGTTTCTTTGGTTCCCAAAACTGTCCTTCCAATTGCCACCTTCTGCTCGCTTTCCAAGGCTGTTTTCAAAAGTACGTATGCCTTATCGCTACCATTTGGAGCGACATAATATGTTTTTTCATAAAAGATAGGATCTATCTCTTTTAAATCTGCAAAATGAAGTATTGTTATTGTCTTGTCCTTCTCAGTCTTAATATTCTCAAAATCCTCGCTTTCCATAATTACATATTTATCCTTTTCATACTCATAGCCCTTTACAATATCTTCAGGCTTTAAGTCACTAATATTGCATACTGGGCAGACTTTTTTATATCTAATTCTTGATTTGCATTTATTGTGCAATTGATTGAATCTAATGCCTACATCTTGAGTGGCCGTATATAAATCCACTGGTATATGAACTAAACCAAAGGATATTGCTCCTTTATGTGCAACTGCCATAAAAAACACCTCCAATGGTAGTTTAACCAATTGAAGGTGCATAATTCATAAATATACCTTAATCTCGCAATTCTGGGACAACATCCTTTGGCATCTCTCCACATATACCTTGAACTAAATTCTGTGCAGCTGCCATAGCCATTTTGTTTCTTGTTTTTTCAGTCGAAGATGCAATATGCGGTAATGTAATTACATTTTTCATTTTTAGCAAAGGACTATGACTACTAACTGGTTCTTGTTCATATACATCAAGACCAGCAGCTAATATCTTGTTGTTTTGCAATGCCCTTATTAAAGCATCTTCATCTACAGTTTTCCCTCTAGATGCATTGATAAAAATAGCATCTTTCTTCATCTTTGAAAATTTGTCATCATCCATAAGATGGTATGTCTCATCTGTTAATGGAGTCATTAAAACTACAAAATCACAAGTGCCTAGTAAGGAGTCCAATTCTAAATATCTGGCACCTAAGGAATCCTCAATGTCATATCTTTTATTCCTATTATGATAATAGACATCCATATCAAAGCCTAACTTTGCTCTTTTGGCTACACACTGACCTATTCTACCCATGCCAATAATTCCAAGAGATGATTTATAAATATCTTTCCCAAAAAAGATTTCATCATCTCCTTTTTCCCAATTACCCTCTTTAACATATCTGTCTAATTCAGAAATTCTCCTAGCAGAAGCTATTATTAGTCCAAAAATCAAATCTGCTACAGTATTGTTCAGTACTTCAGGTGTATTAGTTCCAATAATATTTCTTTTTTTCATAGCTTCAATGTCAAAATTATTATATCCAACTGATACATTGCTGATTATCTTTAGCTTTGGAGCATGTTCTAAGAAATTTTCATCTACCCTAATTGGAGGCATTAGTATACCCTCTACATCATGAATTTTATCTATTATTGTATTATAATTTGCCTTTTTATCATCACTCCAAATCTCATAATCGCAATGTTTTGCAATATATTCTTCCACATCCTTTGGGATTTTTTTAGCAATTAGCACCTTAGGTTTTACCATACTCATACCTCCTCTTTTGAAGTTAGAATACTAAACAATATCCTCATTATGTTTCGTTCTACTTCTTACCTTCTCTATATACCCACTTACACCAACAAGTGAAATCGTTACCAGAATAATTCCTAAAATAATTCTAAAGTTTAATGGTTCATCTAATAATAGATAACCGATTATTGCAGACATTATTATTCTGCTAGAGGATATCAATGAACCTGTAGCAGAGTCCAATGTTTTATAGCTCCAAATTTGAGTCAATTGAGCTAATACTCCAGTTGCAGCTGACATAAATACAGGAAATAATCCACTTGTGTCAAAGTTAAGCAAATCTTTGTATACCAAAGGTATATCTATAATAGTACCAACTAACATTACATAAAAAAGAACTAAATTTGCATCATCATATTCTATAGCTTTCTTTAATGCAAATACAGATAATGCGGTCACTATGGCTGTAAACAAAGCCCCTAAGTCACCTATATTAATATTGTCAAAACTTGGATTTGAAATGGCATATGACCCTATCACAACCAATATTAAATAAATATATGTACTATTCTTTATTCTTTCCTTAGAGATTAAAGGAGCCAATATTATTACAAATACCGGATATAGCATATTTAACATATTTGCATTTGTAATAGTAGCATAATTGAGACTCCATGCAAAGATAACTATTGAAGCACAATTTGTAATTACTCGATAAAATATGGTCTTATAATTATTGGCTTTAAATGATTGTTTCTTATATAGTAAATACCCCCCAATAAGGATAGTTCCTAATAAAAATCTGCAGAATGAAGTTATTGTAGAAGACATATTTGTAGTTGTAGAAACTATTCTTCCAAAATATGAACTAATGGCAAAGCAAAAGGATGAAATTAACATTAATATATTTCCCATTTAAACATCTCCATTAATAAGATAAATATTCCTTTTTTATTTGATTATATCATAAACCCGAGATTCTTCGGTAGCAAAGTTTATATTGCCCATCTCAGAATGACAGTGAAGAAGAATCCCTCCACTGCAATCGGGATGGCATAAGTGTAACAGTTCTATTATAACATAAACCCGAGATCCTTCGATAGCAGCAGAAATTATGCTGCCCATCTCAGGATGACATATACAAGAAGGATAACATTCCTGTTATCCTTCTTAAATATAAATTTATTTTAACACTTCTGCTTTAACCAATATCTCTTCTAGTCCGGCTTTCTCTTCATCTTTTAGCTGTAATAATGGTTTTCTTACTAATCCACCACTAAATCCTAATTTATCACAAGCATATTTCAATCCTGCTATTCCATATTTCCCTGTTACTGCACTGTTTACTGGGAATACTCTTTCGTAAATTTGTCTTGCCTTGTCTAAGTTTCCAGCTTCGTATTCTTTTTGTACTTCTATACATTCTACAGGACAGCAATTTGCCAATGCCATTACAGATCCTTCTACTCCTAGTGTAAGTGCCGGATACCATGCTGATGCGGTTCCAACCATTAGATTGAAGTTATCCATATCAACTACGGCTTTAAAATCTACTAGCTGTGGTATGCTTCCTGAACTGTCCTTCATTCCTATAATATTTGGATGTTTTGATAATACAGATACTGCCTTTGGTGATATATTTACATGTGTAAATTTAGTTACGTTATATATTAATACTGGAATCTTTACATTATCGGCAACTTCTGTAAAGAAATTTATCAATACTTCATCATTCATTTTTCCACCATAGTAGAATGGTGTAAGTATTAAGGCACAGTCAACTCCTAAATCAGCTGCCTTATTTGTAAGTACTATGGTATCTCTGGTTGATTCCATACCAGTACCAGCCATTACAATTTTGCCTTCTTTTCTATGCTTTACTGTAAGCTCTATTAGTTTTAACTTTTCTTCTTCTGTTAAATAAACTGTTTCACTATTTGAGCCTAGAACTAGATATCCAGCAAGGTCATAATCGTTCCATTTCTCAACATTGTTTGCGAATTTATCATAATCAACATTATCATTTTCATCAAATGGAGTTATCATTGGTGGTAAAACACCTTTAATTTTAAAATATGACATTTGTAATCCTCCTATTGTTTATTAAAACAAATTGTCTCTATCATTAAAATTGAAATATTCTGGTTCACTTAAAATCTCTAAATATGGATTAGCCTTAGCTTCTTCTAATAAGCTTTCACTAAAATAGATATATTCCAATTCTAATGTATTTTTGATTCTAACTATTTTTGCATCATTGTAATCTTCCAAGTTGCTTGTTTTTATAGCTCCTTGTATAGCAAGCTTATCTGTATCCAATATCATAGGTAGTTTGATGGTTATTTGTACTGTAGATGTTATAGAATTTGGATAGGTCTGATCAAATTTCATCTTCTCATAGAACCTTCTTGTTGTAAAGTCTGCTAAACCAATTCCATTTCCATTTCCATGAGATTCTTTTGTTAAATCCAGAACAAGTAGCTTTGTAATCTCCGGACCCCCAGATGCATATGGTGTATGATATCTACCAATTATATTCGTGTCCATACCTGTACCTGTAATGTTCTTACCTATCTCATCTACTATAAGTACATCGAATTTATTGAAATAGATCTTTGCTAGCATGTCCTTGGCTTCCTGCTGTAATGCAGGTTCCATATCCAATAGCTCATCTTTATTCATAGCAACTATTTTATATGTCTCATCATAGGCATTTTCTAAAAAACCGATAGCAGCGACTATATTTTTCTTCTCAATTACCACTTTAGCTATTGCAGGGATATTTTTTGCCATTTCCCCAAAACCTCTGCTGTGGCATACCTCCGCACCTTTCTGTTTTCCAAGTCCTATTGTTATCATCTTAGTCACGCCGCTTTCAATTGGACCACGAAAACCAACATGTGGTTTTATACGGTTCATGACAATAATCCCATCAGCTTCATTTGCATATTTATCTATATATACAGGCAACCCATTCTCTGATTCTCCAATACAAACAACTTCCATCGAAGAAAATATTGGCGCATTACAAAATTCTTCAGTTATTCCCATGCCATGCAATACCTCGACTTGTCCTTTGGCAGTAGCACCTCCATGACTTCCCATGGCTGGAACTATAAAAGGTTCTCCTCCAGCCTCCTTTACAAGTCTCACTACTTCTTTGATGATTCTAGCAATATTAGCCACTCCTCTGCTGCCTGCTGTAATTGCTATTCTTTGACCTGCTTTAATATTGTTTAGTAGTTTCTTTTCTTTTAGCTCTTTATCTAGAGCACCTTCTATATCCTCTATTTTAGGCCTTGGAAAATTTTGTCTTGCCTTAATAAATCTTGGAATAGGCACATCTCCTAATAATTGATTAAATATATCCATTTTATATCATCTCTCTTTTAAACTCTAGTCACACAGAATAATTCATCATGTTTCAATACTTCAGCTTTAGTTTTTCTTCCTGATGCCACGTCAAGAACCATATCGAATATTTCTTTCCCTTTTGACTCTAGACTTTCACCTTCACTAATAATAGTACCTGCATTAACATCTATATTTTCTTTCATCTTTTCAAAGGTAAAGGCATTTCCTGTTACCTTTACAACAGGAACAAATGGGAATCCCGTAGGCGTACCTCTTCCAGTTGTAAATACAACTATCTGGGCACTTCCACCAACAAAACTTGTCACTACCTCCCCATCATGTCCAGGGGAATTCATTAGATAAACTCCACCTAATTTCTCAGGCTTTTCAGCATATTGTACTACACCCTGTATAGGTCTGGAACCAGACTTATAAATTCCTCCCAATGCCTTTTCAACAACTGAGCTAACTCCTCCATCAAAATTACCTGTTGATATCAAAGCTCCTCTATGAGCAAATTCCTTCTTTGTACCTATCTCTCTTAACTTATCTTCCATATGTCCAATAGTACATACGATTTCTTCTGCGACTTCTTCATTGACAGCCCTTGCTGCTAATATATGCTCTGCTCCAAGAAGCTCTGTAACTTCAGAGAACATTATAGTCCCACCATTGTCAACTATCATATCTGACATTACTCCAACAGCTGGGTTAGCAGCTATACCAGATGTTGCATCTGTTCCGCCACATTTGACCCCTATTACTAAATCCTTAATATCACAAGGAACTCTTTCCTGCATTGAAAATTCAGCAGCCCATTGTTTAGCAATTCTTACACCCTTTTCAATTGCCTTGAGAGAATCTCCCTCATCTTGTATAATTACTTTCTCAACTGGTTTTTGTGATTTGGCAAGCCCTCTGACAAATTCATCCGGAGTAAATCTTTCACAACCTAATCCAACAACTAAAACTGCAGCAAGATTTGGATTGTTTCCCATTGCGATTAGAGTTCTAGCAGTAATCTCTAAATCTTCTCCAACTTGACTGCATCCAACAGGATGATTAAGATATACTGCTCCTTCAACCTGCTCGGCAATTCTTTTAGCCACGGTATTAGCACAAAATACTGAAGGGATTATTCCAATGTGATTCCTTACACCTACTTGTCCATTTGCTCTTTTATATCCCATAAATTGCATAATAATCCCTCCTACTTTCCTCTTCTACAACCCATGTTGTGATTGTGAATCCACTGCCCTTTTGCTATATCCTCAAGTGCATATCCTATTTCTTCACCGTATTTATATACAATATCTTCCTTTGAAAAATCCTTTAGTGCTATTTTATGCCCAAATTGTATATCTTCAAGTATTTTTATTTCTTTACCCTTATAATTACAAAATTCACCTGCTTTAGAGTCTTCTAACAAAACTCCGACATTGTCTTTTTCATTCATTACAAGAAGTCTTTTTGTCATTTTAACCTCCCTAAAATATAGTCGCACCTTCGTTTGCTGAACTAACAATTTTTTGATATGTTTTTAAGAAACCCTTCACATTCTTCTTAGGCTCATATTTCCATCTCGACAGTCTTTCCTTGATTTCTTCATCGGATATCTCAATATTTATACTTCGATTGTGTATATCTATGCTGATGATATCCCCATCTTCAACTATTGCCAATGGGCCTCCATCTGCTGCTTCAGGTGTTACATAGCCTATGCATGGTCCTCTAGTTGCTCCTGAATATCTTGCATCAGTTACCATGGCAACCGAGTCCCCTAGCCCCATACCTACTAATAAAGCTGCAGGAATGGATAATTCTCTCATGCCTGGTCCACCTTTTGGACCCTCATATCTGATTATCAATACATCTCCATCTTCTACCTTATCATTCATGAGTAAATCTCTTACTTCTTCTTCACTATTAGCTATCTTTGCAGGGCCTCTATGCACCATCATCTTAGGTGAAACCCCTGATTGCTTAACTACAGCACCCTTTGGAGCGAGATTCCCTTTTAGAATGGCTATACCACCCTCATGTGCTAATGGATTTTCTAAACTCTTAATAACATCAGATTCTATAAATTTAACTTTTTCTAGATTTTCACCTAATGTACTGCCACTCACTGTTAAAACATCTAAATTTAATAATGGAGATAATGCCTTAAGTAAAACTTGTACTCCTCCAGCATTATGGAAATCCCTTAGCGTATATTTAGAAGCAGGCTTGAATTTTGCTATCAATGGAATCTTTTTGCTTAATTCATCAAATATATCCATAGTCATTGTTATACCTAGTAGTTTTGCTATAGCAGGTACATGTAGAACTGCATTTGTTGAACCTCCTATGGCAAGTATATATTTGATACCATTAATTAAGTTTTCCTCTGTCATTATCTTGTTAGAATTAAGTCCCTCTCTAACCATATCTACAATTCTCTCACCTGAAGCTTTTGCAAGCCTTAATCTGGATGCGGCAACAGCACTTATTGTTCCGCAACCCGATAGGGATAGCCCCATAGCTTCTACCAAAGTACCCATAGTATTTGCAGTACCCATCATTCCACAGGCACCACATGTTTGACATGTTTCATTTTCTATAGTTTCAAATTCCTCTTTATCTATAAATCCAGCTTTGTATCTGCCCATTGCTTCCTTTACATCACTAAAGATTAAATCCTCACCCTTATGTGTATATGGATCCATTGGTCCACCTGTAACGAATATTGTAGGTAAATCTAGAGATGCTGCTGCCATCATCATGCCAGGTACTATCTTATCGCATGAACAAAGCATTACTAACCCATCAAATTGATTCCCTTCTACCATTAATTCGGTAGATGCACAGATTATATCTCTACTTGGAAGTACACTATGCATTCCAATGCCTTGTGCAATTCCATCGCAAATTCCTATAGTATTAAATTCAACTGGAGTTCCTCCATTTGCCCAAATACCTCTTTTAACATATTCTGCAAGCTGTTTAAGATGAATATGTCCTGGGTTTGCTTCTGACCAAGAGTTTACTATACCTATTAATGGTTTTTTCAAATCCTTATCATCGTATCCCATTCCTTTATAGGCACTTCTAGGATATGCTCCAGAAATGCCTGATAACATATCTTGACTTCTTAAGTCTGTCATTTTGCACCTCCATAATCTCTATATTAATCATATTGGAACGCATATTTTGCGTTCCAATGCTTATGCTTTGATTGTTTTTTTACTAAATTTTTTCTTAATTACGCTAAATATTGGTGTTGCTTGCAATATTGAAAGTAATGATACTACTAGCAATACTGCTGAAATAGGATTTTGTAAAAATATCATCCAGCTTCCTCCACTCATAAGTAAGGATTGATGTAAACTTGTATCCAACATGGAACCTAATATCAAACCAACCACTAAAGGTGAAGTTGGCATATCAATCTTGTCCATAAAATATCCTAAGATACCAAAAGCAAACATTAAATATACATCAAATATACTGTTATTTATGGCAAATGACCCAATTACACAAAGTATAATAATTACAGGCGCAAGAATTTTATTGCTTATTTTAGTAACATTTACTGCTACTCTTGTAAATAGTAATCCCAATAAAAACATTGCTATATTGCTAAACATTAATGCCCAAATCAATGTATACGTAAGATCAGCATATTCAGTCATCAATGTAGGTCCCGGCATTATTCCATGAATCATAAGTCCGCCCATAATAATCGCTGTTGCTGAGCTTCCCGGTATTCCTAAAGTGATAGTAGGTATCAAAGCTCCACCAACTACTGCATTATTAGCAGCTTCTGCCGCCGCTACTCCAACAATATTCCCTTTTCCAAAGGTATCTTTATCCTTAGCAAATCTTTTTGCCTCATTATATCCAAACCAACAAGCTGTATCTCCGCCTGTACCGGGTATGATTCCTGTAACTATACCTATCAATGATGATCTCAAGGTAGTTGGAAATATACGTTTGAATTCTTCCAATGTTGGTAGCATTTTGTCCTTTATAGAACTAACTACTTTAGCCACACCAGAATCTTTTTCAACCAGTCTTATAGCTTGAGGAATAGAGAATAGTCCAATTAAAGCAACAGTATATGGCACTCCTGAAAATAGATTTATATTCCCAAAAGTAAATCTAGGTGTTCCCGTTATGGGATCCATTCCAACCATCGATAATAAAAGTCCCAACATTCCTGACAAAATCCCTTTAATAGGTGAACCTGCAGAAAGTGAACCTATTATTGTAATACCTAGTACTGCAACTGCAAATAACTCAACTGGTCCAAACTCAAGGGCAAAGTTTCCTAATACAGGAGCTATCGTTAACAATGCTATACTTGATAAAACTCCGCCAATTAAAGAAGCCACTAAAGATATCCCTAAGGCTTTACCTGCCTTCCCTTGCTGTGCCATTGGATATCCGTCCATTACTGTAGCTGCAGCCGCAGGAGTACCAGGTGTCTTAATTAGAATTGCTGATATTGAGCCTCCATACATTGCTCCCATATAAAGAGCACACAACATACTAATTCCTACTGCAGGTTCCATGCCATATGTAAGAGGTAATAACAGTGCAATCCCCATAGTTGCTGATAATCCTGGCATAGCTCCTATAAACAACCCTAAAGCAGTTCCAACTACAACACCTATTAAACTAGATAATTGTAATGCATTTGACAATCCTATCATTATATTTTCTGCAATCATTTAATCCCCTCCTTATCCGAGAATTCCCATAGGAACAGGTAATTTTAAAAATACTACAAATAATCCATAAACAAATAGTGTAAATCCAACTGATATTATTATTGTATTTCTCCAACTTGTAGACTTAAGGTATCTATATGCAATTAATATAAATAATGGAGTTACAATAAAATAGCCTATTGGCTTCATCGTGAAGATATAAAGAGCAATCATAAGTCCAAAAATACATGCCTTCTTATAATCAATAAGAGTATTGTCCTCATCAGGATCATCTTCTTCAGATCTTTCATCCACACGTCTTTTTGCTTTTACCTTGTTTTTTGCTTTATAATATGTTTCATATACCATACCTAATGATAATAAAATTACTATTCCAATAAGAATCTTTGGTAAAAATGCTGCTGTTTCAGGCAATTTCGCGGTTTTAGATAAGAAAACTAAACTTAATATTATGGCTAGTCCCGCAGCTATTAAAATCTTTTTTACCTCTTTCAATTAATCCACCTCCTATGTTTCAGAAGAGAGGCTAATGCCTCTCTACTTATTTAGCATATTGGTCTTTTACATCATTCCAAATTTCAGTAAATTTAGATTCTTGTTCTTTTAAATATTGAACATAATCATC